>CAIUPC010000027.1 GCA_903900905.1 uncultured Acetobacteraceae bacterium | reverse complement strand
CTCGATTACGATGATGTCGGCCTGCGCGGCCATCCCTCCACCGTGCTGGTGCCGGCCATTCTGGCGGAGGCGGAACATCTCGGCTCCTCCGGCGCCGACATGATCACCGCCTATGTCGCGGGTTATGAGACCTGGGCGGAACTGTTTCGCCGCGATTCCGGCCTGCTGCATGTGAAGGGCTGGCATCCGACCGGGCTGTATGGCGCCATCGGCGCTGCCGCCGCCTGCGCCAAATTGCGCAAGCTCGATGCCGAGAAATCCGCCATCGCCATCGCGCTCGGCGGTTCGCAGTCTTCCGGCCTGATGTCGAATTTTGGCACCATGACCAAGCCCTTCCACGCGGGGAAAGCCGCGCATGCCGGGATCATGGCGGCGCGCCTGGCGGAAGCCGGTTTCACCGCCAATACCGACGCGCTGGAGCATCCGCAGGGCTTCCTGCACGCGATCTCCCCGACGGGCACCGAGGATCGCACCAGCCCATCAAAGGCCGGGCAGGAATGGGCGATCCTGACGCAGGGCCTGGGCATCAAGAAATACCCGACCTGCTACTGTACCCACCGGGCGATCGATTGCATGCTCGATCTGGTCGCTGAAACCCCCATCAAGGCGGATGAGGTCGAGAAGATCACCGTCAATATCAGCGATTATTTCGCCACCGTGCTGCGTAACCACACGCCTGACACCGGCCTCGCCGCCAAGTTCAGCATGGAATTCGCCATGGCCAGCGGCATCATCGCCCAGCGCGTCGGCTTGCGCGAACTGACCGATGCATTCGTCCAACGCCCGGACATCCAGGCGCTGATGAGCAAGGTCGAGATCGTCACCACCACCGAATACGACCCGGAAATGTCGGGCGCGGCGCGGGCCGACGCGGTGACGGTGGCGCTGACCAACGGCCAGGTGATCGCGGGCGCGCCGGTCAAACGCGCGACGGGCCATGCCACGCGGCCGCTGACCGAGCAGCAGCTCTATGACAAGTTCGCCGACTGCCTGGATGTCGGTGGCTCCGATATCCCGGCGGATGTCCTGTTCCAGCGCCTGTCGTCGATTCAATCGATCTCGGCGCGGGAGCTGACGCTGGTTTAGGAATAGGCTATTCCGGCTTGAACGCCAGCGACACGCCGTTCATGCAGTAGCGCTGGCCCGTGGGGCGGGGGCCGTCGGGGAAAACATGCCCGAGGTGCCCGCCGCAGCCGCTGCAATGCACTTCGACGCGGGTCATGAAGAAGCTGCGGTCTTCGGTTGTCGCGACCGACCCCTCCAAGGGTTGCCAGAAGCTCGGCCAGCCGGTGCCACTCTCGAACTTGGTGGCGGCATCGAACAGCGCCCGATCGCAGCCGGCGCAGACGAAGGTGCCCGCGCGTTTTTCGGCGTTCAGCGGGCTGGTGCCGGCGCGCTCGGTGCCATGTTTGCGCAGCACCTGGAATTGCGCCGGGGTCAGCATCTTGCCCCATTCTTCGTCGGTTTTTTGCACCGGGAACGTCTCATGGGTGTCGTGTCCGCCGCCGCCGAATAGCCGTTTCATGGTCTGGGCCTCCTGATCCTCCCCGCCACTGTATCGCGGATTTGGTCTGCTGCGAGTCCCGCCGTAATCTGGCCGCCGATAATAAGGGGACCCAAGCCATGAACCTGAACGCGCAATCCGTGCTGCCCAATGATGCCGCGCAGGCCACGCTGGCGGGGCGTGTCTGGCGGCCGGATGCCGGCGGTCCGTCGGTCGTGGCGATCCGTGCCGGGCATGCGATCGACGTGTCCCGGACTTTCCCGACCATGCGCGATCTCTGTGAGACAGCCGACCCGGCGGCGGCGCTGGCGGCGGCGGAGGGGGCCGATTTGGGGCCGCTGGATGCGATCCTGGCCAATACGCCGCCCGATAGCCGGGATGCCAGCCGCCCATGGCTGCTGACTCCCATCGATTTGCAGGCGGTCAAGGCCGCGGGCGTAACCTTCGTGATTTCCATGCTGGAGCGAGTGATTGAGGAGCGCGCCCGTGGCGACCTCAACGCCGCCGCCGCCATTCGCGACGAGGTGACGCGGCTGGTGGGCGACGATCTGGCCAAATTGCGTCCCGGCTCACCGGAGGCCGCCCGCCTGAAACAGGTACTGATCGATCAGGGCGCCTGGAGTCAGTATCTGGAGGTCGGTATTGGCCCCGATGCCGAAATCTTCACGAAATCGCAGCCGATGTCGGCCGTGGGCACCGGCATGGATGCCGGCGTGCATCCGGCGTCATCGTGGAATAACCCCGAGCCGGAAATCGTGCTCGCGGTCGCCTCGGATGGACGCATTGTCGGTGCCACGCTCGGCAATGACGTCAATCTCCGCGATGTTGAGGGCCGTTCGGCGCTGCTATTGGGAAAAGCCAAGGATAACAACGGATCCTGCGCCATTGGCCCGTTCCTTCGGTTCTTCGATGCTGGTTTCAGCCTCGACGACATCCGCTCGACGACGGTGACGCTGCGGGTTGAGGGGGAGGAGGGGTTCGTGCTGGACGGTGCCTCCTCGATCGCCATGATCAGCCGCGATCCGGCCGATTTGGTGGCGCAGATGGTGAATGCGCATCATCGCTTTCCCGACGGCGCGGTGCTGTTCCTGGGCACGATGTTCGCGCCGGTGCAGGACCGGGATTTTCAGGGCCAGGGCTTCACCCACAAGACCAACGACCTGGTGACGATCTCGGCGCCGAAACTCGGTCGGCTGGTGAACCGGATGCGCCCGACGGATCAGTGCGAGGCCTGGTCGTTCGGCGCGGGCGCGCTGATGCGTAATCTGGCGAAGCGCGGGCTGTTGGCCTGAAGTCAGCGGGGCAGCGGCGGCCAGGCGCGGCGCGCGGCGGCCTCGCGCAGCCAGAGGCGAACCCCGGCTGGCGTGCCAAACGCGGCGTCCACCCGTAACCCGGCCCCGCCCATCGCCCGGGCGACGCGCATGCCATCCTCATCGGTGACATCGTCGCCGATAAACAGCGGCAGCCGTCCCTGAAACGGCGCCTGCGCCATCAGCGCCGTCACCGCGGCGCCCTTGTCGGCGCCGATAGGTCGCACCTCCCAGACCATCAGCCCGGCGAGGAGGTGAAAGCCCGGTGCCCCCGCCAACATGCGGCTCAAAGCGGCCTGGAACACCGGTCCGGCTTCTGGCACCTGCCGGAAATGCAGGGTGAAGCCCCGGGCCTTGCGTTCCATCAGCGCGCCCGGCCAGGCGGCGGCCAATTGTGCCGCCTCATTCAGCCAGGAGTCGGGGGCGGAGGGCAGGTCCGGCCGCTCAATCGGGGCGTCCGGCAGACGGCGCAATGCGGCGCCATGTTCCCCTGCCGCTGCGAAGCGGTGTTGCAACAAACCGTCGACGGTTTCGATCGAGCGCCCGGTTACGATGGCCAGCGCGCCATTCAGGCCGGCTTGCAGCGCCGTCAGGGACGCCACCAGCCCCGGCTCGACGACGACTGAATCAGGCGTCGGTGCGATATCCAGCAATGTGCCATCGAGATCGAGCAGCAACGTCGCCTCGTTGAACACGGGCAGCCTGCAAGAAGCATGAACAGATGTTGTGCCGGCTGTCTTCATTCGTCATACCGATGAAGGCCGGTATCCACGCCATGTTTTCGTGGCAGTCCGGGGAGTCGTGGATGCCGACCTGCGTCGGCATGACGGGGTTGAGGCGATGACGACGCAACAGCGAAGATCTCTGGCATTATACCAACCCGCAAAATAAATGACGTACCGGCCATCGTTACCCGTCATGCCGACAATGGTCGGCATCCGCGCCTTTCTCCTGTCTGAAGATGCAAAGTCGTGGATGCCGATCTGCGTCGGCATGACGGGGTTGGGCTTCTGCCGGTGAGTCACTGTCAACGCGGGCTGGCGTGAGTTCCATGGCTCAGGCTGAGCAGCCGGTGACGCGCACGTCGAAGATCGGATGCGCCAGCATGGACAAAGACGGGTCGGAGCGCAGCATCCAGCCGGAGAAACCAGCGACCTCCGGATTTTTGTCGGTAATCTCCAGGAACGCCGCGGCGTCGGCGGGCTGATCCGGTGGGCGCACGACGCAGCCTTTGACGATGATGGTCAAAGATCCAAAGGTCGCGGACTGCCCGACCTTGACGGTGATCTGGGTTCGGCGGGCGTTGATCTTGTCCAATGCCTGTAACTGCGCCGTGCCGCGGCTCTGCCAGGTTATCGGTGGGGAGAACGGGGTTGGGAGCCGATCCTCCGCGCGCGCGGCCGCTGGCAGCAGCAGCGCGAGTAGCAAGAGGCCGCGCCTCATCGGCCCGCGCGCTTGGGGGATTCCAGACCCTCGATCATCCCGATCAGCACGCCGCGCATGGCGGTTTCATCAACGCCCATCAGCACGGCGTCTTCGAAGGTATCCCGCAGGGTCTGCGCGAGTTCGATGTGATTGTCGGACAGCATTTTCAGCTTCTCCCGGCACGACACCGGGGTGCCATCGGCGCCGGGCCAAATTGCGGGCGGGGCGGGGATCATTTGCCCCCCGCGGGCTTGCTGCCGCCATTCAGGCTGGTCACGCTGAAGATGAATTTGCCCAGCAACTGTTCCAGGCTCACCGCCGATTGGGTGATGGTGATGACCTGGCCGGGCTTGAGCATGACCGAATCGCCGCCCGGAGTCAGCGAGAGGTATTTGCCACCCAGCAGGCTTTCACTGGTGATCTCCGCGCTCGTGTCTTTCGGGAGCTGGATATCGTCCCGCAGCTTCAGGTTCACGACCGCGAGGTAGGTTTGCGGGTCGATCCGCTCATCGCTGACGGTGCCGACTTTGACGCCCGCCACGCGCACATCGGCGCCGACAGCCAGGCCATCAATGTGGTCGAATTTCGCGCTCAATGAATAGCCGCCGGTACCTGCGCTTCGCCCTGAATTCGCGATCGCGAAGCCCAGGAATGACGCCGCGGTCAGAAGCACCGCCGCGCCGGTGATGACTTCCGCGGTGCCGCGCGTGGCCATGGCTGGGATTAGCTCCCGGGGGTCCAGGCTTCGTAGTCGCCCGTGGCCTTGTCGCGCTGGCCGCCGGAGAACTGGTGACCCGGCGGGCGGTAGCTGGCGGCGGTCCCGGTTGGGTTGGCCTGATGCGGCTTCTGCCAGGCCTTGCGCGCGGTTTCGACCAGCGGCGCATCGACGGTGTAGTGCAGCCAGGCGTGCCATTCCGGCGGGACGGCGCTCGCTTCTTCCTCCCCCGCGAAGGCGACCCAACGGGGCGTGCGCTGACCCGCGGGGCGAACCCGCTTGTCCTCGTAGTAAATATTGCCCGTCGCGTCGGTTCCGACCTGGCGACCGTGCAGCTTGGTGTGCAGCCATGTACCGATATTCATGAGCAGGGATATAAGCAACCCGAAGCGTTTGGTCCATATGTCTCAGCGATGTTCCCGCCGCGCCGCATGGGCCAGCAAGAGCGGCAATAGCGGCGCGGTGGAGATCGCCGAGATCAGCGCCCAATAGACCCCGAGGCTGAAGGTCCCGTTTGCGCGCAGCCCGGCCGACATCAGGCCGACGGCATAGGCGCAGTCCCATAACGGGGCGGCGAAGCTGAAGAACACGCCCTGCTGCGCCGGCGTGATCCGCGACTGCATCGCGGTGAACCAGGTGGCGGTGGACAGGATCTCGGGGATGCTCGCCAGCGCCAGCACCACCACCGCCTGGGTGCTGGTGGTGGTGAACAGCAGGCACAGATGGAGGACGCCCTCCAGAATGCCCGTCACCAGGGTCACGCTATAGGCCGACATCACCAGCAGCACCCGCCGTCCCAGCACGCCTGAGACCACAGCGCCAATCAGCGCGCCAAAGCCCTGGGCGGCGAGGAGGCTGGTCCAGGCAGCGTCGGAGGCGCCGAACCAGTCCCGATTCGCCCAGAATAAGAACGGCCGCAACCCGCCCAGCATCACCATATAGGCCACCGCCGCGACCAGCAGGCCCGCCATGACCCGGTCGGTGCGCAGGATGGTGATGAACTCCATCGGGAGGGTCGTAAACGCGAACCGCCCGGTCAGTTTCGCCGCCGGGTCCGCGGGCACGCCCGGCAGCCGCGCCACGGCGACGGCCGCCACCAGAATGGCAAACCCAAAGGCCAGGAACGCCGGCGCGAATCCGCCGAGCACCGCGATGCCGCCAATAATCGGGCCAATGATCTTGGCGAAGCGATCCGCGACCGAGCACAGCGTGTTCGCCGCCATCTCCAGCCCATGCGGGGTGGACGGTCCGCGCAGGGACAAAAGCGAGGGGTTCACGAACACATCCAGCGTGCCGATGGCGGCGATCGCGACCTGCAGCAGCGCGAAATCGGTGCACCACGGCAGCGCCGCGGTCAGCACGCCCTCGGCCACCAAAGCGCAGCTGGCGACCCGCACCGCCCCGAATCGGCGCAAAAAGCCCCCGGAAATCGGCGCCAGCAGGATTTTGGGGAGGATCCGCAGGCCGAGGCTCAGCACCAGCTCGCCCCCCGCGCCAAACCGCTCCGCCACCATGATCGGCAGCGCGGCCATGACGCACCAACTGCCCATGTTGTTGCAGACCAAAGCGAGCCAGAGGGCGCGGACCCGCGCGGTCGTCAGAAGGGTCTTCCAGTCATGCATGCGGCGGGACGATTCTCATGCGCGGTTGCGATCGCGGGTCGCTTATGATGCAAGGCCGCTCCATCGTCTCCCCCAGGGTTGTTTGCCGCATGCTGCGCCTGACTGAAGTGAAACTGCCACTGGATCACGAACCGGACGCGCTGCGCCCGGCAGCGGCGGCGCGGCTGGGGATCGACCCGGCCGCGATCCTGGACTGCGTGGTGGCGCGGCGTGGCTACGATGCGCGGCGGAAGTCGGATATTCACCTGGTTTATACGCTGGATGTGGCGGTCGCGGATGAGGCCGCGCTGCTGGCGGCGGTGCCCGGCGTCAGCGTCACGCCGGATACCAGGTATAAGCCCGCCATCCATGCCCGCCCGGGGAGCACCGCCCGCCCGGTCATTATCGGCGCGGGCCCCTGCGGGCTGATGGCGGCGCTGACCCTGGCGGAGATGGGCTTCCGGCCCATCGTGCTGGAACGTGGCACCATCGTGCGCCAGCGCACCAAGGACACCTGGGGCCTGTGGCGCCGCGGCGTCTTCACCCCCGAAAGCAATGTGCAGTTCGGCGAAGGCGGGGCGGGCACCTTCTCCGACGGGAAGCTCTACAGCGGCATCCAGGATAAGCGCCATCTCGGGCGCAAGGTGCTGGCGGATTTCGTGGCCGCGGGCGCGCCGGAGGAAATCCTCTATGTCAGCAAGCCGCATATCGGCACCTTTCGGCTGGTCACCGTGGTGGAAGGGATCCGCGCGCGGATCGAGGCCCTCGGCGGCGAATACCGCTTCGGCACGCGGGTTGAGGGGCTGGATATCGACGCCGACCGCGTGCTGCGGGGGGTGGTGCTGGCGGATGGGGCGCGGATTGAGACCCCGGCTGTTGTTCTGGCCATCGGCCACAGCGCGCGGGATACGTTCCGGATGCTGGGGGCGGCGGGCGTGCATCTGGACCCGAAGCCGTTCTCCATCGGGTTCCGGATCGAGCATCCGCAGGCGGTGATCGACCAGGCCCGGTTCGGCGGGTTCGCCGGTCATCCCGTGCTGGGCGCGGCGGATTACAAGCTGGTGCATCACGCGTCGAACGGGCGATCCGTCTACAGCTTCTGCATGTGCCCGGGCGGGCGGGTGGTGGCGGCGACCTCGGAAGAGGGGTGTGTGGCGACCAATGGCATGAGCCAGTATTCCCGCGCCGAGTTCAACGCCAATGCCGGGATCGTTGTCGGCATTGGGCCGGAGGATTACCCGGGCGATGTGCTGGCCGGCATCGCATTCCAGCAGGAATGGGAGCGGAAGGCGTTTGCTTTGGGTGGGGGCGGGTACGCTGCGCCGGGGCAGAGGGTTGGGGATTTCCTGGCCGGGCGGGCGTCGGTGGGTTTTGGGTCTGTGGTCCCGTCCTATAAGCCGGGGGTGGTTCCGACGGATCTGTCCCGGAGCCTGCCGGACTATGCGATCGCGGCGATCCGGGAGGCTTTGCCGGT
>CAIUPC010000026.1 GCA_903900905.1 uncultured Acetobacteraceae bacterium | reverse complement strand
CGTCATCCCCGGGCTTGTCCCGGGGACCATGGTTTCCGCCGCTGCCGCGATTGGTCCCCGGGACAAGCCCGGGGATGACGGGTAAGAATGGCCGTCGTCGCTCATGTTAAAGCCCATCGGGATGACGGGGACGCCATCCACTGCGCCAACCCGGCCTCTGTTGCGCTTCACTCGACGGCCCCGCGGCTAGCCCCGCCACCGCTCGCCGACCCCGCCGCTTCGCGCTAATCTCCCCCGCACACCAACCGCGAGGACGTCCGCGATGATCGGCATCGATTGGGGCACGACCAGTTTCCGCGCCTACCGCATCGCCCGCGACGGCAGCATCCGCGACCGGCGCGCCAGCACCCGCGGCATCCTCAACGTCCCCGACGGCCGCTTCGGCGACACGCTGCGCGAAGAAATCGGCCCCTGGCTCGCCCTCGGCGAGGACCGCGTCCTCCTCTCCGGCATGATCGGCAGCCGCCAGGGCTGGAAAGAGGCGCCCTATCTGCCCTGCCCCGCCACCCCCGCCGCTATCGCCGCCGCCCTGACGGATATCGAGTTCGATTGGGCGCAGGTGAAGCTCGTGCCAGGCCTGTCCGGCACCGACGCGGCCGGCGTGGCGGAGGTCATGCGCGGGGAGGAAACCCAGGTCATCGGCATCCCCGCCCTCATGGCCAATGGCGGCATTGCCTGCCTGCCCGGCACCCACTCCAAATGGGTGCGGGTCGAGCATGGCCGCATCGCGCATTTCACCACCCATATGACCGGGGAGGTCTATGCCGCCCTGCGCGGCCACACTATCCTCGGCCGCACCATCCGCGATGGCGCCCCCAATAGCACCGCTTTCGAGGCCGGCGTCGAACGCGCCGGCAACCAAGGCGGCCTGCTGCACCACATTTTCGGCGTCCGTGCCCAGACCCTGACCGGGCAATTGGCCGAGACCGACGCCGGTGCGTATCTGTCTGGTATCCTGATCGGGCATGAAATCCGCGCCGGCCTGGCCGGCCATCCGGGCGCGGTGGTGCAGGTTATCGGCACACCGGACCTGACGCAGCTTTACGCCACCGCCATCACCGCCTGCGGCGGCTTCGCCGAACGCCATGATGGCGATGCCGCCGCCCAAGGCCTGGCTTTGATCGGGGCGCATGCTGCATGGGACCGGCAGTTATGAATGCGCCCTTCATCCGCCTTGTCTGACGGCGCGGATCAAAACTGCGGTCATTTATTGAAGTGTTGCGTTGACTAACAGCATGCGCCGCGCAAGTTTGCGCCCGCATGCTTCCGCCCCTCCCCCCCGTTCTCGACGAAACCTTGCATCGGCTGTGGCGCCTGCTGCCGACGGGGGGACGTCGCGCCTTGCTGTCCCAGGCGACCGCCCTGGTCGCACCGATCGCCGATCGCAATCCTGCCAAACCGGCTCATGGCCTGGCGATCGCGGGGGAATTTTCCCGCTCATCGCAATCCGGCGATGCGGCGCGGCTGATGGCCGCGCGGCCGCGAGCCTGGGCGTTGCCAGTTGGCGGCTCGATATCCCCCCCATTCTGGGGCGGATGGCTGATCGGGAGGCACCGCGAGATGCGCCGCCGCCCGCGGGTGCGCCGCTGGTCGTGCATATGAACCCGCCATTGCTGCCCCTCGCGTTACTGCGGCTACCGCATCAGCTGTCCCGGGGGCGGCGGGTTATCGGCTACTGGTCGCACGAGATGCCGGTCGTGCCGCGCGACTGGCGTATCGGCGCGCGCTTCGTGCATGAGGTCTGGACCGCGTCCCGGTACGCCGCCGCCGCGATGGAACCTTTGCTGCCCGGCCGCGTCCGCGTTGTTCCGCCCGCGGTGGCCGAGGACCCGCCTGAGCCCTCCAGCCTCGATCGCGCTGCCTTCGGCCTGCCGGACGATGCCGTGGTTGTGCTCGCCTCCGTCGATTTCGCGGATTCCTTCACGCGGGAAAATCCTTTGGGGACCATCGCCGCGTTCCAGACCGCGTTCGGTGACCGGCCGGATCGGATTTTGGTCCTGCGCATCGCCCATTATGATCAGGCGCCCGGCGATTTTGGCCAATTGCGCCTGGCGGCGCG
>CAIUPC010000025.1 GCA_903900905.1 uncultured Acetobacteraceae bacterium | reverse complement strand
TGGATCAACGTACGTGTTCGGTCATGGTCTGGCACTTTGTTTTGTCGCGTGATGCGCGTTTTCGGGTTATTCCATTTCAAACGGTCACGCTCAGGCCAGGAGCTCACCGAGACCCAACCGTCACGAGACCCGGAAGCTGGCTGACCATATGGGTGTCCGGTATTTACCGGGTCACTCGTGCCATCCGGCGAATGGGCTACGAACCTGTGCGTCCCGACCGCGCCCGGCCTCATCCAGGAAGTCAGCTTTCGGGATTTTGACGGATGAAAACACCCTTGCCGTCGAACCGGTACGCGGCCGTTTATAAACGGTTTCGCGCGGTGACTCCTGAGAGCCTCCTCGTTTGAGGCATATACCATGATATATATGCCCTCACGCCAGACCGAAGCCGCCGATCAGGCCCTCCGCAGCACGAACAGTCCCTGCTCGCCAAAGAGGTTCGCCAGCCGCGGGAACCGCCGCCAGGGCGCGCGCCCGCCCGCGTCGTCGATCGCCATCCAGGTCTCCACCACGTAACCCTCGTTTTTGCAGAGGTCGAAGAAGTCCCGGATCGTGCAGGGATGGATGTTCGGGGTCTCATGCCACGGGCGCGACCAGGTGGTGTTCATCGGCATCCGCCCGGTGCTCAGCAACTGCCAGCGCACCAGCCAATGGCCAAAATTGGGGAAGCTGACGACCGCGCGGGTGCCAATCCGCAGCATCTGCCGCAGCACCGCCCGGGGCTGTTCCACCGCCTGCAGGGTGCGCGACAGGACCACGTAATCGAACGCCGCGTCAGGGTAATGCGCCAGGTCCACGTCCGCGTCGCCATGCATCACCGGCAGGCCATGCGCGACGGCCTGCGTCACCTCCGCCATATCGATCTCAATGCCGCGGGCGTCGCAGCCCTTTTCGTGGAACAGCTTCTCAATCAGCGCCCCGTCGCCGCAGCCAATATCCAGCACGCGCGAACCCGGGGCGATCGTGCGCGCGATCAGCTCCAGGTCCAGGCGCATGTTCTTGGCGACGAAGCGAACGGGATCGTGGGTGCTCATGGGACATCCAAGGAGGCGGACGGACAAAAAAAGACCACCGCGTTAACGCTTTCTTAAACCTTGATCCGTAAAACAAAAAGGCCGGCGAGACAGTCTCGCCGGCCATTCGCAAGGAGCGACACGATGAACCACCATCTGTTACTCCTGTTGGTGCTTATAGTGGTTTTGGGCCTCGAGCTCAAGATCCACTTCAAGCGGCGATAGGGGAGGGCCGACCCGTTCGCGGGTCGGCCCTCCCCTTGCGGGACTTATCCCGGCAACCCCGCATGCATCGCGCAACCGCGGATGAACCCCGCCAGCGTGCGATGAAAGTCCGGCTCGTCCAGCAAGAAAGCATCGTGGCCCTTATCGGTCGGGAACTCCACGAATGACACATTCGCCCCGGCCCGGTTTAAGGCCCGCGCGATCGAACGGCTCGCCGCCGTCGGATACAGCCAGTCGGAGCTGAACGAGGCCAGCAGGAACCGCGTCTTGGTGCCACGGAACGCATTCGCCAGATCGCCGTCGTAATCCGCCGCCAGATCGAAGAAGTCGCAGGCGCGGGTGATCGTCAGGTAAGAATTCGCGTCGAACCGCTGCACGAAGGTGCTGCCCTGATGGCGCAGGTAGCTCTCGACCTCGAACATCTCCCCGAACAGGCTCATGACCTCCCCGGCGTCCTTGGGTGCGTTCTGCAGCCGGCGGCCGAACTTGCGGGTCAGGGCCTCTTCGCTGAGGTAGGTGATATGCGCGCACATCCGCGCCACCGCGAGGCCACGGGCCGGGATCAGCCCCTCCCGCCAATAGGCCCCATTATTCCAGTTCGGATCAGCGAAGATCGCCTGGCGCCCGACCTCATGGAAGGCGATATTTTGTGCTGAATGATAGGCCGCCGTGGCGATGGGCAGGGCCGCGAACACGCAGTCCGGATAGGACGCCGCCCATTGCAGCACCTGCATCCCGCCCATGGACCCGCCAATCGCGGCGAACAGGCGTGGAATGCCGAAGTGATCAATCAGCCGCTTCTGCGCCCGCACCATGTCGCGGATGGTCACCGGCGGGAAGTCGGTGCCCCAGGGCTCCCCCGAGCCATCGTCTTTCAGGCTGCGCGCGCCGGTGCTGCCCATGCAGCCGCCCAGCACATTGGTGCAGATGACAAAGAACCGGTCGGTATCAATCGGCCGCCCCGGCCCGATGACCAGGTCCCACCAGCCGCCCTTGCCGGTGACCGGGCTGACCTCCGCGACATACTGATCGCCGGTCAACGCGTGGCACACCAGCACCGCGTTCGAACGCTCACTGTTGAGCGTGCCATAGGTTCGGAACGCCACCGTCAGCGACGGCAAAACCGCGCCACAGTCCAGCGTGAACGCCTCCTCGAACGTGAGGTGGCTGTGCGCGATCTCGGTAAGGGGTACGGTCTGATCCATCACGGCGTTTGCATAGGACGGGACACCGCGCCTCGCAACCTTATGCGAGGTGCGGCCAATATCAGCGGCTCAGCCAGACGTCCCCAAGGTCCTGGCCGATATACTG
Source organism: uncultured Acetobacteraceae bacterium (assembly GCA_903900905.1). Lineage (GTDB taxonomy): Bacteria > Pseudomonadota > Alphaproteobacteria > Acetobacterales > Acetobacteraceae > Rhodopila. The sequence goes on along the minus strand of CAIUPC010000025.1, from coordinate 6,351 downwards.
GCTCGGGGACATGTTCCAGCCCTTCAACCTGCTCGACGTCACCACAATCCGGTTCCACCAGAGGATCGGCACATTATAGGCTTCCGTCAGCGCGCGCTTCTCGAAATCGCGCACGATGGCCAGCCGCTCCCGCGGGCTGTTGCTGATGCCCTGGCCGATAAACAGCGCGTCGAGGATCCTGTCGTTCTCATTGCTGTAGCTCTGCGCGGACATATCGCGGGACACGAACTTGGCCATCTGCAGCATCGGGTCGTCGAAATAATCGCCGCCGGTGTCGAGCCCAACCGAGAAATCGCCCGTATTCAGAGCGACCTGCCAGTCCTTGGTGTTGTTCTTTTTCTCAGTCACGGTCACACCGATGCTGCGCCATGCCTCGATCAGTGCCTCGGATGTGTTGCTATAGGGCACCGCGATATCACGATTCATCAAAGGCACGTTCAGATTGGACTGACCGGCCGCGGCCAGCAGCTTGCGTGCTTCCTCGCGGGAGGCTGCGATATCGCGGCTGAAGCCGGGCAACGCCGTCAGCGCCGATTCCGGGGTCGCCATCACGAAGCCGGGCCGCATGATGCCCCCCACGAATTTCATGAAGGTCGTGTTGGACAGCTGATCGACCATGCCCCAACGATCAATCGCCAGCGACAGTGCCCGCCGCACCCGCGCGTCGTCAAACGGCGGTTTCTTGACGTTGAATGTCAGCAGGATGTTGTTCAGCAGCGGCGATTCATAGGTCACGACCTTGTCGCCGAGGGCACTCTCAAGCTCATCGCGCTCCGCCGGCGTGAAGCTGCGGAACATCGCATCGATCTTGCCCTCTTTCATCGCCGCGACGACGCCCTTGCCGGTGATGAAATGCGCCTCAAACCCGTCGAGGTAGGGATGACCGGCACGGAAATATTTATCGAAGCGTTTACCGGTCCAGCTTTTACCCTTCTCATAAGCGCCAAACACAAACGGCCCGGTCCCCATCACATGTGTCTTGGGATATTGCTGGTCCGCCGAAACCTTGGCGGCCGAATAAACGCAATTCCAGGGGGAGGCGAAATTGGCCTGCATCGCCGGATCGCCGTATTGCAGCTTGAACACGATCGTCAGCGGATCCGGCGTCTCGATCGACTCAATCGAAGCGTAATCAACCTGCCGCGCCGAGATCACCCCGGCCGGCGGGTTACGAATGCGGTCATACGTGAACTTCACATCCGCCGAGGTCAGCGGCGTGCCGTCATGAAAGAGCACATTCGGGCGGAGCTTGAACGTATAGACCCGCTTGTCCGCCGAGACCGTCCAACTATCCGCCAGGTCGCCGGTCACCGCCGGATATTGCGCGGTGTCGAACTTCAACAGCGTCGAATAATGCGGCGCGACCGGGTGGATGACGGCGAAGGAAATCGCCCCATGGCAGTCGAAGTTCGGCGGCTCGGCTTCCACCGAGAACTTCAACGTGCCGCCCTTCGCTGGTGCCGGATCAGCCGCGGCCGCCGGAGTCGCCACCGCCAATAAGCTGCCGATAAGCAACGCGCCAATGTGAAAACGCATGACGGTGTCTCCCGTTCGATCTGCTGTCGATGTCCGGCCGCGCGTTAGCGGGCCTGGCCCTGGGAGGCCTGCCATTTCTGGAACTCATCAAACAGTTCCTGCCGGCGCGCGTCGGAGGACGGCGCGGAGCCGACGGCCTGCTGGCGGGTGTCGATGAAGCTCTTGAACACCGCCTTGGTGTCCTGCACCGGCGCCTTCGCCACCACCTTGTTCTTATCCAGCCACTGCTGCGCCGCCGGGAACCGCTTCCAGCCCGGCAAATCGGCGTACAGATCGGTCTCTTTCCACTTCGGATGGTGTCCCGGTTCCAGCAGCGTGGCGAACTGGGTGAACACGATATCGACGAAACCGTTCAGCGCCTTGTTACGGTCGGAGTCCGGCGCCAGATTGGCCGCCGCCAGGAACGTCCCGACCGACACCGTCGTCACCGGCGTATCAGCTTTAACCAGCCCGGGATAATCCTGAGCCGTCAGCGTCGCCGCGCTGTAGACCGCGGCCACCGGCGCCGGCGCCGGGATCGACACGAAATGCAGGCCCTCATAATTGCCCTGCCCCAAAAATAACGAAGACGGCTTGCCCGCCACGAAGGCCATGGCGTCGATCTCACCCTTGCGCAGCTTCTCCAGCGCCACTTCCTGGCGTTCGTGCTGCGCATCCACCTGCACCCCGAGCAGCGCGAACAACCGCTCCGCCGTGATCACGGTGCCGGAGCCCGCCACATCGACATTGACCTTGCGCTTCGCCAGATCAGCGACAGAGTTCACGCCATCACGGGCCAGGAGGTGAAATTCCTCGCTGTACAACCGGGTGACGTAGGTGAAAGTGTTCTCCAGCCCTGTCACAGCGCGCTGCTGACGCATGCCGTCCAGCACGTCCGCCTGCAAAATCGCCATGTCGATGCCGCGTAAAACAGTCAGATCGGAGTAATTCTGGATCGCGTTGCGCCCAATCACCGGCAGCAGGCGGCGGGTGGCACCGTCATCAAAAACCGAGGCCAGGTCTTCGGCGATGCGGATCGAGGCGCCCGCCGAACCGCCGGTCACCAGCTGAATCACCCCCCGATTATTCGGCGGTGTCCGGTCATAGCGCGGATCCGCGGCCTGAGCAGACGATCCCGCCAGGATCGCAAAACCAAAGAGCAGGCCGGCGCGAATGGCACGACTCAGCCCTCGCTGGTGAATTTTCACGCGCATCTTCACTCGTCCCCTGTTCCTGTCCGGTAGCCATTCCCGACTGTGAAGGCCCGGACCTGCTACCATTGAGTGCATTGGGGCAGTGGACGCGTTATCGGGTGGCGAATCAACCCCCCACTACACGCGAACCCACCCCAGCATGAGGGTTCCCAGCACCGCCCTCATCCGCTATTGGGGCCAGCTTTGAACCGGTCGGACCGATGCCCAATACTGCTCCTGATACCGCCGCCGTCCCCGATCTCGCCGCTCTGCGGGCCGCGTTGGACGACATCGACAACACCATCCATGATCTTCTGATCCGCCGCGCCCGGATCGTTGAGCAGGTGGCATTGTCCGGCAAACCCGCCGCCTTCCGCCCCGGGCGGGAAGCTGACATCGTCCGCCGTCTCGTCACCCGCCACACCGGCGCCCTGCCCGCCCAGACCCTGTTCCGCATGTGGCGCGAATTGCTGGCCGGAACCACTGGCATGCAATCGCGCGTCATCGTCGCCGTCTGCGACGCCGGGCCCGGCGCAATCATCACGCAACTGGCGCGGGAGCATTTCGGCACCCTCACGCCCCTGCGCACCCATGCCAGCCCGGCCCAGGCGCTGAACGACGTCACCTCCGGCACCGCCACCGTCGCCATCCTGCCTTTGCCGAACGAAGCCGACGCCGCCCGCGATGCCTGGTGGGCCACGCTCGCCAATCGCACCCCGCGGCTGCATGTCATCGCCCGCCTGCCTTTCTGGGCCCCGCGCACCGAAGGTGCGCCGATGGCGCAGGCCCTGGTGATCGCCACGACGCCGCCGGATGCCAGCGCCGACGACCGCTCGCTGCTGGTCGTGGAGTTGGACAGCGATGTCAGCCGCGACCGTCTCGCCCATAGCCTGACCGCGGCCGGACTGGCGCCGAACCAGATCGTCCTGCGCCGCGACCCCGACGCGCCAGCCGCCATCGCGCTGGTGGAAACCAACGGCCATATCCAGGACAATGACCCGCGCCTCACCACCCTTGTCGGCGCCGTCCGCCGGGCGGTGGTGCTGGGCGGCTACGCAGAACCGATGCAGGGAGAACGCGCATGACCGGCCCCACCCCACGCCCGGAAATCCTCGGCATTCACCCCTATGTCGCCGGTGAATCCACCGTCGCCGGTGCCAACCGCACGGTGAAGCTGTCGTCGAACGAAGGCGCCTTCGGCGTGCCCCCTGGTGCCCAGGCCGCGATCCGCGAAGCCACGGAAGAGGTCTTCCGCTATCCCGACGGCGGCGCCACCGCGCTGCGCACAGCCCTCGGTCGGCGTTGGGGCCTCGATCCCGCCCGCATCGTCTGCGGCGCCGGATCCGACGATCTGCTCTATCAGTTCTGCCTGTCTTATGGCGGCCCGGGGCGGGAGATCATCATGTCCGCCCATGGCTTCACCATTTACGAGATCGCCGGCGTCTATGCCGGCAGTCGCGTGATCAAGGTGCCCGAGCGTGATATGGCAGCCGACCTTGATGCCATGCTCGCCGCCGTGTCCCCGGCGACGCGGCTGGTCTTCATTGCCAATCCGAACAACCCCACCGGATCCATGATCACCGCGGAGGCTTTGGCCCGCTTCCGCGCCGCCTTGCCCGCGCATGTGCTGCTGGTGATCGACTCCGCCTACGCCGAATACGTGACCTCGGACGAGTATGACGCCGGCATCAAGCTGGTCGACGCGACCGACAACACCGTCATGACCCGTACGTTTTCGAAAATCTTCGGCCTCGGCGGCATGCGCATCGGCTGGTGCTACGCCCCGCCCGCCGTGGTCGATGTGCTGAACCGGGTGCGTGGGCCGTTCAACGTCTCCGTCGCCGCCCAGGCCGCCGCCATCGCGGCTTTGGCCGAACAGGGCTGGGTCGAGCACAGCCGCGCCCATAACGCCGAATTCCGCGACGTCCTGACCGAGGGCCTCACCGCCGCCGGCATCAAGGTCTGGCCCAGCCAGGGCAACTTCGTCCTCGCCGACTTCGTCACCGTCGATAAAGCCAACGCCGCGGACGCCTTCCTGCGCGGGCGCGGCATCATCGTGCGCAAAGTCGCCGGCTACGGCCTGCCGCACTGCCTGCGCATCACCATCGGCACCGCCGAGGAAGTGGGCCTGATCATCGACGGCCTGACGGAGTTCACCCGGCATGGCTGAACCCCTGTTCAAGCGCATCGCCTTCCTGGGCATCGGCCTGATTGGCTCCTCCGTCGCGCGCATCGCCCGTGAGCGTGGCGACATCGCCGCGGAGATCGTGGTCAACGCCCGCACCCAGGCAACCCTCGACCGCGTCATGCAGCTGGGCTTCGCCGACAGGGTGGAACTCGACGCGGCCGAGGCGGTGAAGGGCGCGGATTGCGTCATGCTCTGCGCCCCCGTCGGCGCCTTCGCCGCGCTCGCCGAACGCATCGCCCCTTTCCTGGAACCTGGCGCGGTGCTGACCGATGTCGGTTCCACCAAACAGTCGGTGATCCGCGATATCGGCCCGCTGGTCCCCGCCGGGGTGCATTTCGTGCCCGCGCACCCCGTCGCCGGCACCGAATATTCCGGCCCCGATGCCGGCTTCACCACGCTGTTCGAGGGCCGCTGGACCCTGCTCACCCCGCCGCCCGGCACCGACGAGGACTCCGTCGAAAAAATCGCCGAACTCTGGCGCCGCTGTGGGTCCATGGTCGAGCGCATGGAGCCCGGCCATCACGACCGCGTCCTGGCGATCGTGTCGCATCTGCCGCATCTCATTGCCTTCACGATCTGCGGCACCGCCGACGATCTGGCCGATGAAAGCCGCCAGGAGGTCGTGAACTTCGCCGCCTCCGGCTTCCGCGACTTCACCCGCATCGCGGCATCCGACCCGGTGATGTGGCGCGACATCTTCCTGAACAACCGCGAGGCGGTGCTGGAAATGCTGCAACGCTTCATGGAAGACGCCCAGGCCATGGCCCGCGCCATCCGCTGGGGCGATGCGGCATACATTGAGGACAAGGTCGAACGCGGCCGCAAGATCCGCCGGAGTTTGATCGCGACGAAACAGGCTTAAGGGGGCTTCACCCGCCCCCCCCGTCATCCCCGGGCTTGTCCCGGGGACCAAGGTTTCCGATTGTGCCGCGCTTGGTCCCCGGGACACGCCCGGGGATGACGTCATTGTAAGCGCTCACCCCTCCAGCAACGCCTAAGGGGACACTTCCCCCCGCCCAAAGGACCCAGCCCATGACCGCCGGTTTCCCCATCGCCCGCTTCCGTCGTCTGCGCGCCAACCCAGCCCTGCGGGACCTGGTGCGGGAAACCACCGTCACCCTCAACGACCTGATCTACCCGATCTTCGTGGAGGAAGAGCTCGACGATTACGCCCCCGTCGAGAGCATGCCCGGCATCTTCCGCATCCCCGAGGCCAAGCTCGGCCAGGCGGTCAAGGAAATCCATGCAGCCGGCATCAAGGCCATCATGACCTTCGGCGTCTCCCGCCATAAAGACGACACCGGCAGCGACTCCTGGAACGAGAACGGCCTGCTCGCGCGCATGACCAAGCGCGCCAAGGACGCCGCGCCGGAACTGCTGGTGATCTCCGACACCTGCTTCTGCGAATACACCTCCCACGGCCATTGCGGCGTCATCCATGGGGAGGACGTGCAT
>CAIUPC010000024.1 GCA_903900905.1 uncultured Acetobacteraceae bacterium | reverse complement strand
GGCATCACCTCGGCCGCGAACAGCTCCAACGACGCAACGATATCCTCATGCGTGTTGCGCCCTGCCTGCTGGATGAAGATCACCTGATCCACGCCCGCGTCCTGGTACTGCTTCAACCGCTCGATCAGCTGCGCCGGGGTGCCGATGCCGTTGCCGATAGCGGGGGGCATGGCGTCGCGCCCACGCTCAAACCGCTCCCACACATTGGTCACGCCGGGCGTGTGCTCGCCATAGACGTAATGATGGCCGAGGGCATAGCCGAAGAACTGGAAGCCTTCGCCGCCACGGCGGATCGCCTCTGCTTCGTCCTGATGCACGGAGAATCCGGTCGCCATCGCGATATTGGCGTTGACCGTGTGGCCGATAGGCACGCACTGGTCGGATTTGATGATGTCATAATACTCGCCCGCCCATTTCGCGGCTTCCACCGGATCAACAAACGCAAAGGCCAGAGCGCCCACGCCGTTGCGCGCGGCGACATGGATCGTTTCGCGGTTCGAGCATGCCAGCCAAATCGGCGGATGCGCCTTGTTCAGCGGCTTGGGGATGACATTGCGCGCGGGCATGGAGAAGAATTGCCCCTTAAACCCCGGATAGGGCGACATCGCCATCATATTGGCGGCCTGCTCGGTCGCCTCGGCCCACATCAGCTTCTTCTGCGCGGGGTCAATGTTGAAGCCTTCCAGCTCCGCCCGCGACGCCGACGACCCGGTGCCCCATTCGGCGCGGCCGGAGGACACGAGGTCCAGCATCGCGATCCGTTCGGCCACCCGCGCCGGCGGGTTATAGCCTGGCGGCGACAGAACGACCGCATGCCCGATGTGGATCTGCCTGGTGCGCCCGGCAGCGGCGGCGAGGAACACTTCCGGGGCGGAGTTATGCGAATACTCCTCCAGAAAATGGTGCTCATTGGCCCAGACATAATCGAGGCCCAGGCGATCGGCCACTTCCACCTCGGCCAGAGCCTGCTGCACCAGCCGGTGCTCGGACTCGGAATCCCAGGGGCGGGGCAGCTGCAATTCGTAGATCAGGCCGAACCTCATGGACGGGGTCTCCCTTATGCCGCGTGGCGATGATTGCCGCTTTCAGTAGAGAAACCGCGGCGGGCGGTCCAGTGGGCCGAACCGTCAGCTCAGGGCAATCGGGTGAAGCCCATCCGAAGCTGAATTGGGGTAATGGCTTGCCCCAAACGTCATCCCCGGGCTTGTCCCCATGGGCGCTCACATAAGCGGCGATGGTCTCTCTTCCGCGTCAGCCCCGGGCTTGTCCCGGGGACCAATAGCGGCACTGATGGAAACCTTGGTCCCCGGGACAAGCCCGGGGATGACGGTTTTTGCTGGCATCTCTCACTATGTTAGCGCCTATGGGGCTTGTCCCGGGGACCACAGCGGTACAAGCGGAAACCATGGTCCCCGGGACAAGCCCGGAGATGACGATTTTTTACCGCCCGGCCGGTCGAGCCAAACGCAATATCGCCCTTTGCGATAGAACCGCGGCTTCACCCGATTGCCCTGAGGGCGCATAGCCGGGTCGAGTTTCCGGGGCAGACCTATCCCCAGTCCCGGAACGCATCCGCGATCCGCCGCACCTGGCCCGCCGCATCCACCAGCAACAGGTCGAAGCGCACCCCGTTTGCCCCCCAATCCGGGTGCTCGGCCAGGATCAGATCGCATGCCCCAACCAGCCGCGCCTGCTGGCGTTCCGACAAAGCCAGCGCCGCCTCGGTCAAAGTCGGGCGCGCTTTCACCTCGATGATCGCCAGCAACCCCGCTCTGTCAGCGACGATATCAACCTCCCCGGCCTTGGTGCGCAGCCGCCGCGCCAGGATGGTCCAGCCATCCCGCTCCAGCGCCGCGCATGCCACCGCCTCCGCCCCCAGCCCTTTCGCCTGAGAGATCGTGCCACGGGTCCGTCGTCCGCCAGGTGCCGCGCTCATCATCCCCGCATGATGCGCAGCAAGGTGTTAACCAAAGGTAAACGCCGCGCCACTTTCACGCATGGAAGCCATCCCGCACCGCACAAACCGGCCTGTTTCTCGGCTGCGCCCGCTATGCTAGAGGGGGCGAATCACATGACCTTCCAGGACCCCATGAACGAGCAGCTCCCCGCCGCCAGCCTCCAGCGCTTCTTCTCGGCCCCGCTTGCCGAGACCGACCCGGAACTCGCCGCCGCCATCGGCAATGAACTGCGCCGCCAGCAGGACGGTATCGAGTTGATCGCGTCGGAGAACGTGGTCTCCGCCGCCGTTCTCGAAGCCCAGGGTTCGGTCCTGACCAACAAATACGCCGAAGGGTATCCGGGCCGCCGCTATTACGGCGGTTGCGTCTACGTGGATGTCGCGGAAACGCTGGCGATCGAGCGGGCGAAAACCCTGTTCGACTGCGCCTTCGCCAATGTCCAGCCGCATTCCGGCGCCACCGCCAACCAGGCCGTGTTCCTCGCCCTCTGCCAGCCCGGCGACACCGTTCTGGGCATGAGCCTCGCGGCCGGCGGCCATCTCACGCACGGCGCCGCGCCCAACCTTTCGGGCAAATGGTTCAACGCCGTGCAATACGGCGTGCGCAAGGAAGACGGCATCCTGGACTATGAGGAGCTGGAGCAGAAAGCCCGCGCCCATAAGCCCAAGCTGATCATCGCCGGCGGCTCCGCCTATCCGCGCTTCATCGATTTCCCCCGCATCCGGAAAATCGCGGACGAGGTCGGGGCCTACTTCATGGTCGACATGGCGCATTTCGCCGGCCTGGTCGCGACCGGACTGTTCCCCTCCCCGCTGCCGCACGCGCATGTCGTCACCACCACGACGCACAAGACCCTGCGCGGCCCGCGCGGCGGCATGATCCTGTCCAACGACCTTGAGCTCGGCAAAAAGATCAACTCCGCCGTTTTCCCCGGCCTGCAAGGCGGGCCGCTGATGCATGTCATCGCCGGCAAGGCCGCGGCCTTCCTCGAAGCCATGCGCCCCGATTTCCGGGTCTATCAGAAGGCGGTGCAGGACAATGCCCGCGTGCTGGCGGAAACGCTCAAGGGCCAGGGCCTGGATATCGTCAGTGGCGGCACCGATTGCCATCTGATGCTGGTCGATCTGCGCCCCAAGAACGTCACCGGCAAGGCGGCCGAGGCCTCCCTCGAACGCGCGCATATGACCGCCAACAAGAACGCTATCCCCTACGATCCGGAAAAACCGACCATCACCTCGGGCATCCGCCTCGGCTCCCCCGCCGCGACCTCCCGCGGTTTCGGTACCGAGGAATTCCGCCAGATCGGGATGATGATCAACGAGGTTCTGGAAGCCCTCGGCAAATCCAATGACGGCACCAACACCGCCGTGGAACTGGCCGTCGGCGCGCGCGTGAAGGAACTGTGCGCCCGCTTCCCGCTCTACCCGAACCGGTAATCCCCCATGCGCTGCCCGTTCTGCGGATCCGACGACACCCAGGTGAAGGACAGCCGTCCGACCGAGGATAACGGCGCGATCCGCAGACGGCGCTTCTGCGGCAATTGCGGCCAGCGCTTCACCACGGTGGAGCGCGTGCAGCTGCGCGAACTCACCGTCGTGAAAACCGACGGCCGCCGGGTGCCGTTTGACCGTGACAAACTCGCCCGTTCCATCCGTATTTCGTTGCGAAAACGCCCGATTCAGGAAGAGCGGATCGAGCGGATCGTGAACTCGATCGTCCGCCAGCTCGAAGCCTCCGGCGACAGCGACGTCCCCAGCAAGCAAATCGGCGAGCTGGTGATGGACACGCTGAAGGAACTGGACAAGGTCGCCTATGTCCGCTTCGCCAGCGTCTACCGCAATTTCCGCGAAGCCAAGGACTTCGAGGATTTTGTCGGCGGGCTCGCTGATGGGATGGAATAAGCCAAAAACCTGAACCGGCTGGGGTCAGATCAATGATCGCCCCAACCGCGCCATGCGAAGCGCTGGGAATAGCCGGCACGGCGAACCACTGGTAGAAACCGGTGACCGTGACGGCTGTCTTGCCAACCGCGCCTTAAAACCAAGGAAACGTCCCATGGACACAGAGGTCCACCCCACCCTCAGCGCCCCCGACCGGGCCCGCCTGTTGCAGCCGATCCTTGATACCCACGGTCCGGAAATGGATCGCCGCCGGGAAGTGACGCCCGAGGTCGTCGACGCCCTGTTCGAACAGGACCTGCTGCGCCTGCTGCTGCCGAAAAGCCTCGGCGGGCAGGAAATCCACCTGGTGGACTTCTGCAAAACCACTGAGGCCGTCGCCTGGGGTGATGCCAGTGTCGGCTGGTTCGTCAACCAGTCCAACGTCTCCGCCGCCACCGCCGCCGCCGCCATGCCGCATGAGGCCGCCGCCGCGATCTTCAACGGCCCCCGCACCGGCCTCGCCTGGGGTTCAAAGAACAGCGCCAGCCGCGCCTACCGCGTCGAGGGCGGCTACCGCCTGACCGGCACCTGGAGCTTCGGCAGCGGCTCCCGCCACACCAAATGGATCGGCGCCCATAGCCTGGTGCAGAATCCCGACGGCAGCCCGCATATCCGTTACGGCAAGCCCGACGACCGCACCTTCCTGTTCCTGCGCGAAAAGGCGCAGATCGTCGACGATTGGCAGGTCCTGGGTCTGCGCGGCACCGGCAGCGACACCTATACTGTCACCGACCTGTTCATCCCCGACGAACACGCCCCGGCCCGTGACGCGTTGGAGGAGCGCCGGGAATCCGGCCCGATCTACGTGATCATTTCCAATTTGTTGTATGCGACCGGGTTCTGCGGCGTCGCCCTCGGCCTCGGCCGCCGCATGCTGGAAACCTATACCGAACTGGCCCGCGGCAAGCAGAGCCGCGCCGCGACCAATCCCATGGCGCGCAGCCAGTCCGTGCAGTTCGATATCGGCCGCATGGAAGCCCGCCTGTCCGCCGCCCGCGCCTTCGTGCACGAGGCCGCCGCCCAGGCCTATGACGCCGCCGCCGCCGGCACGCTGGGTCTCGATTTACGCATGCGCCTGCGCCTCGCGACCACCCACGCGATGAACGAAGCAACCGACGTTTCGATCGCCTGCTATCGCGGGGCCGGAACGACCGCGATCCTGAACAGCGCCCCGTTCGAGCGCCGCTTCCGCGACGCCATGAGTGTCAGCCAGCATCTCCAGGCCATGACCGTCCACATCGAAATGGTCGGTCGGCATCTCATCGGCACCGAGAACGTTGTGCAATGGGTTTGATTATGAAAGGCGGCCCGCGGTATTGATGAAACGCCGCAGGCCGTCTTTCAGTAATACCAATCCGAGTTGATGTTGACACGACCGTCATGGCGGGCCCACGGGTCGGGCTTCGCCCGCCACCCACGACTTTGAAGCGTTAGACAGGAGAAAGGCGTGGGTGCCGACCTGCGTCGGCATGACGGGTAACGATGGCCGGCACGTCATTCATTTTACAGGTTGGTATTATTTTCAGCCCAATGCTTAAGATGTGGTTAACATACCGATCATTTTCTTGTTCGTTCGTTTCGGAATACGGCAGCTCCTCGCGAAGGCCACCAAGCAACATAAAGTCGCGAAGGGCACGAAGATTGAATACACGCCCTGCTTCACGGGAAACACCGATAGCCAAGCCCGCAACATCCCATCCCCCTCCCAAAATTTGCCCAACACCCCCACCCAGGACACAATCGCATCCAACCAATCCCACCAAGGAATCGCCCCCAATGTCCGACGCCCAGGAACCCCTGGTTCTCTATTCCGTTGAGAACCGGGTCGCCACGATCACCCTCAACCGCCCGGCCCGCCTGAACGCCTTCAACGACGACATGACGCGCGAGGCCCTGGCCGCCATGCGCCGCTTCGACCTCGACCCGGACGCCGATGTGGCGGTGCTCTGCGGCAATGGCAGGGCGTTTTCCTCCGGCGCCGACGTGCAGCAGCGCCAGCTGCGCCCGAAAGAGGAAATGGAGAAGCACGGCGGCCCGCAGGCGCGCGACGCCAATTCGCAGGACCTGCTGATCAACAGCGTCAACTGGAAGCCGGTGATCTGCGCCGCGCATGGCTATGTGCTGGGCCTGGCGCTCGGCCTGGCGCTGGAATGCGACCTGATCGTTGCCGAGGAAGGCACGAAATTCCAGGTCACCGAAACCCCACGCGGCCTGTCGGGCGCGAAATACTGGGCGCTGCTGAACTTCCGCGGCGGCGGGTCCTTCGCCACCCAGGTCACCCTGACCGGGCGCTTCTTCACCGCCGAGGAAGCCAAAACCGTCAACCTGATCGATGAGGTCGCGCCCAAGGGCCAGCACGTCGCCGCCGCCCAGGCGCTGGCCGCCACGATCGCCAAAAACCCCCCGCTCGGGGTCCGCCACGCCGTGCAACAGCGCCGGTGGGAGCTCAAAAAAGTGCAACAGGAAGCCATCCGTCAGGTCGGCATGGCGAAACTGCACCTGTCCGAGGATTTCCGCGAATCCGCCCGCGCCTTCGTCGAAAAGCGCCCCGCCGGCCCGTTCAAGGGGCGCTGAACCATGCCGCAGGATCTGCTCGACCAGGACAGCCCCGACACGATCCGGGTGACGGAAGCCGAGGCCCGCTTTATCGGCGAACGCGCCCTGAAGGCGGTGGGCTACACCGACGAGGAAGCCGGAATCGTTGTCGACCAGCTGGTCGATAACGCGCTGTGCGGCTACCGTTTCGCCAGCCTGCCGCGCATCCTGACGATCGCGGCGGATCAACGCACCTATCTGAAACGCGAGCCCATCCGGATCGTGCGGGAAACGGCGTCGTCGGCGCTGGTCGATGGCGGCAATCAGGTGGGCTACATAACCGCCTTCCGCGGCGCCGAGATCGCCGCCGCCAAGGCGAAACAATCCGGCATCGCCATGGTGGGAGTCTACAACAGCTTCTACAGCGGCCGGAACGCGTTCTTCGTCGAGCACATCGTAAAATCGGGCCTGGTGGCCATCCATTCATCCTCGGCCAAGCCGCATGTGCTGCCGCCCGGCGGCGCCGCCCCGGCTTTGGGCACCAATCCGTTCTGCGTCGGGTTTCCCTCGGCGAAGGGGCCGGTGATCTACGATATCGGCACCGCCTCGGTGATGTGGGGCGAGGTGCTGCTGATGGCGCGCCTCGGCCATCCGATGCCCGAGGGCACCGGCTTCGACAAAGACGGCAATCCCACCACGGACGCGGCGAAAGTGGCGGAGGGCGGGGTGTCCGCCTTCGGTGGCCACAAGGGCTTCGGCCTGTCGTTTGCCATCCAGGCCCTGGGCCTGATGGCCGGCGCGGCGCTGACCAGCGGCAACGTCACCGATTACGGCTTCTTCTTCATCGCCATGGACCCCGAGGTCATGCTGCCGGGCAACCAGTTCGAACAGCAAATGGCCGAGCTGGTGGACCGCGTCAAAGCCACCCCGAGACAGAAGGGGGTGGAGGAAATCCGCATCCCCTCCGAACGCGCCTTCCGTGAACGCGACCGCCGCCGGGTGGAGGGCATCGTGCTGGATCGCGCCGTGGTCGATGCGCTGAACGCTTTGTAGGGGGGCAATCGCCGACTCCCGCCCCAAGCGCAACCCAGCAATCCATCGCCAAACACCCGCCGCCATTGCAAAAATGGCGCCCGCGTGCTTCTAGGCGCGTCCTGAGAGGAACCCATAGCTATGTCCGAATACGTCTCCGGCCGCCACTTCCTGCAGACTCCTGGCCCGACCAATGTGCCCGAGCGGGTGCTGCGCGCCATGGATCGCAACCCGATCAACCATCGAGGTCCGGAATTCGGCGCCCTGGGTCTCTCGGTTATCGGCAAGCTGCGCCAGGTCTTCCAGACCACGGGCATTGTCGGGCTGTTCCCGTCCTCGGGCACGGGATCCTGGGAGTCGGCGATCGTCAACACCTTGTCCCCCGGGGATCAGGTGCTGATCAGCCGCACCGGCCAGTTCTCCAATCTGTGGGAACAGATGGCGACGAAGATGGGCATGGATGTCGTGGCCCTCGACACCGACTGGCGCCGCGGTGCCAACCCCGATGCGATCGGCGCCGTGCTGCGGGAAGACCGCGAACATCGCATCAAGGCGGTCTGCGTCGTGCACAGCGAAACCTCGACCAGCTGCATGACCGATGTCGCCGCCGTGCGCGCCGCGATGGATGCCGCCAAGCATCCGGCGCTGCTGATGGTGGACGCAATTTCGTCGCTCGCCTGCGCCGATTACCGGCATGATGAGTGGCGCGTGGACGTGACCATCGCCGGCTCGCAGAAGGGCCTGATGGTGCCCCCCGGCCTGTCCTTCACGGCGATGTCGGACAAGGCTTTGGCCGCTGGCGCGACCGCGACCTCCCCGCGCAGCTACTGGGACTGGGCGCCGCTGGTGGCGGCCAACAAGACCGGCTTCTTCCCCTATACCCCGGCGATCAACCTGCTCAGCGCGCTGAACGAAGCGATCGACATGCTGCTGGAAGAGGGCCTGCCCAACGTCTTCGCCCGCCATCAGCGTTACGCCGAGGCCACCCGCCGCACCGTGCGCGCCTGGGGGCTGGAGCTGCAATGCGAAGACCCCTCCGCCTACAACCCCGGCGTCACCGCCATCCGGGTGCCGGACGGGCATAATTCCGACAACCTGCGCACCATCATCCTGAACAAGTTCAACATGAGCCTGGGCAACGGCCTCGGCCAGATCGAGGGCAAAGTGTTCCGTATCGGCCACATGGGCGATCTGAGCCCCCTGCAGCTGATGGGCACCCTCAGCGGCGTCGAAATGGGCCTGCGCCTGGCCGGCATTCCGCACAAGTCGGGCGGCGTGCAGGCGGCAATCGAGTACCTGACCGGCAATGGCTGAGACCGTTCGTCCCGGCCTGCGGTTCGGGGTCGTTCACGACTTCCGCAACACGCCGGCCACCGGGATGGATACCGCGGCGATGTACGCCGCGGTCATGGAGCAGGTGGTCTGGCTGGACGGGCTGGGCCTGGACCTCGTCTGGTTCACCGAGCACCACTTCATGGAGGACGGCTATCTGCCGTCCTGGATCCCCATCGCCGCCGCGTTGGCCGCACGGACGAAGCACGCCCGCTTTTCCTGCGATGTCTGCCTGCTGCCGTTTAACCATCCGGTGCGACTGGCCGAGGACCTCGCCGTCCTCGACAATATCAGCGGCGGCCGGGTCGAGCTCGGGGTCGGCATGGGCTACGCCCCGCACGAATTCCGCGGCTTCGGCCTGCCCGTCTCCCGCCGGGTGTCGCTGACCGATGAGGGCATCGCCATCCTGCGGCACTGCTTCACCGGCGAGAAATTCAGCTTCGCGGGTAAGCGCTACAATCTGACCGATGTGCAAATCCGGCCCGGCTACGTGCAGCCGGGCGGCCCGCCGTTATGGGTGGCGGCGATGTCCGAAGCCGGGGCCCAGCGCTCCGCCCGTTTCGACACCAACCTGCTGCCGCAAGGCCCGCGTTCGACCGTTCTCGATCCCTGGCGCGCGGCATTGACCGACTCCGGCCGCGATCCAGCGGGCTATCGGGTCGGCATCATCCGCTCCTGCCTGGTCACCGACGACCGCGACCGCGACTGGCCGGCGGTGCGCGATGCCGAACGCTACCGCATGAGCACCTATGCGAAGTTCCAGGAGGAACTCGGCTCCGGCGCCGGCGGTGTGCAGGGCAATACCGAGGCAACCCGCATCCCGCAGGCCTGGATTATCGGCGATGTGGACCATTGCGTGCGGGAGCTGACGGCGTTCATCCGCGAATACGGGATCACCGATATCGTGACCTGGGCGGTGCCGCCGGGCCTGCGGCCGGAACAGATGAACCCCAGCCTGGAGCGGCTGTTCCGGGACGTGGTGCCGCGGGTGAAGGCGGCGTTCGCCTGACGCTTACAGCGTCAGCCCGCCATCGATGATCATCGTCTGCCCGGTAATGAACTGCGCCGCGTCCGACGCCAGATACACTGCCAGAGCCGCGATCTCCTCCGGCGTGCCCAGCCGCCCCATCGGCTGACGCGCCACGAACGCCGCCTGCGCCGCCTCCACCGAGCCGGCCGCCGCGGCATTGGCGGCAATGCGCTCATCCAGGCTCGGCGTATGCACCGTTCCCGGGCACAGGCAATTGCAGCGGATGCCCTGCGTCACATAGTCCGTCGCGACCGAGCGGGTCATGCCCACCACCGCCGCCTTCGACGCGCTGTAGATGAAACGGTTCGGCACGCCCTTCACGGATGACGCGACCGAGGCCATGTTGATGATCACCCCATACCGCCGCTCCACCATCCCCGGCAAAAACGCCCTCATGGTGCGGAACATCGATCGGCAATTCAGATCGAAGGCGAAATCCCATTCGGCCTCGGTCGCATCAAGCAACGTCCCCTGATGCACGAACCCCGCGCAATTGAACAGGATATCGATCGGCCCCGCATCCGCGGCGGCGGCCGCGATGGCGGCGGGATCAAGCACGTTCAGCGCCATCGTGCGCAGGCCCGGCGCCGTCAGATCCGCCAGCTTCGCGGCATTGACGTCGGTGGCGATCACCTGCGCCCCGGCGGCGGCGAAGGCCAAAGCGGTGGCGCGCCCGATCCCCTGGGCGGCGGCGGTCACGAATGCGGTCTTGCCAACAAGGCTGGTCATCGGGGCGCTCCTTCTGCTCGAAGGCATCCGGTGTGCCGCCTGGCTTCGCCCGGGTCAACGCCGCGCACGCCAGCGTGATAAAGATTGCCTTGATGGTGACAAAGTGGCGGCGTACCCCATGTTACAGAGACCAACACCTGTTTATGGGAGAGCGCGTCATGCGCCGAAGCCTCGCCTTGATCGCCCTGGGCCTGCCCCTCGCGGGCTGCGTCGTGGAACCGAACCAGCCCTATGGCTACGGCTACAGCCCGGCACCTGGTTATGCGGCTCCGCCCGCCTATTCCGCGCCTGGCTATCCTCAGACCGAGGAAATCTACCCCGGCTATGCCTACAACGAAGGCTCGCCCTACATCACCGTCGAAGGCGCCGCGCTGCCGTTGATTTTCTTCGGCGGATCCTGGGGCTATTACGACGGCTATCACCGGTTCCAGCGCGCCCCGGACCGGGTCTGGCGCCACCTGGAAGAGCACCACCCGCGCGGCTACGGCGTCCGCCCTTATGAAGGTGGGCGGGAGGCACCGCGCTTCGGTGGCGGCGGCCGTCCCGAATACCGCCAGGCCCCGCCGCAATACCAGCAGCAGTCAGGCCGGCCGGCCTTTCAGGCCCCACCCCAGGGTGGGCGACCGGAATACCATCAGGCGCCGCCAACAGCGTTCGCGCCGCCGCAACACCAGGCCCCGCCACAGGTGGCCGCTCCGCCGGTACGGGCACCCGCCCCTGTGCAGCCACAGCATCAGGAACACCGCGGGGATCACCGCTGCCCGCCGGGCCAGCAACGCTGCTGAGGGGGCCGTCAGGCCCCCATCGCACCGTCAGTGGTTGTTGCGGCTCTCCCCGCGCGTCTCAATCACGTTCAGATACAGGGTCGCCGGCTCCAGACAGGCGCCGGTGCCCATCTGGCCGACCATGGACCGGTAGATCTCCTCCCACGGGGTCTTGCTGGGGATGATGTCCGGCTTCCACACCGCGCGGCGGGCGGCCAGTTCGCCCTCCGGCAGCACCACATCGACCTTGCGGGTGTTCAGATCGATGCGGATGGTATCGCCGGTCTTCAGCAACGCCAGCCCGCCGCCAATCGCCGCCTCGGGCGACACATTCAGGATAGAGGGCGAGCCCGAGGTCCCGGACTGCCGCCCATCCCCCATCGTCGGCAGCGTCATCACGCCCTTCTTCATCAGATAGGCGGGCGGCTGCATGTTCACGACCTCGGCGCTGCCGGGATAGCCGACGGGGCCGCAGTTGCGGATGATCAGAACCGACTGCTCCTGGATATCGAGCGCGGGGTCCTCGATGCGGGCGTGGTAATCCTCCGGCCCTTCGAACACCACGGCGCGGCCCTCGAAGATGTTGGGCCGGTCGGGGTTGGACAGGAAGCGCGAGCGGAAATCCTTGTCGATGACGCTGATCTTCATCACCGCGCTCTCGAACAGGTTGCCCGACATCACCACGTAGCCGGCGGCTTCCTTCAACGGGTTGCCATAGGAGCGGATCACTTCCCGATCGCCATCCGGGGTCTTGGCCAGGTTCTCGGCGATGCTCTTGCCGGTCACCGTCATGGCTTGGGCGTTCAGCTTGCCCGCGCCCAGCAGTTCTTTCATCACCGCCGGCACGCCGCCGGCGCGGTGGAATTTCTCGCCCAGGAAGCGCCCGGCCGGCTGCACGTCGCACAGCAGCGGCACCGATGGGCCCAGCCGCTGCCAATCATCCAGCGTATGATCCACCCCCATATGCCGCGCGATCGCCACCATATGGATCGGGCAGTTGGACGAGGCGCCCAACGCCGCCGCCGCCACCACCGCGTTCTCAAACGCTTCTTTGGTCATGATGTCGGACGGGCGGAGGTTTTCCTTCACCATGCCCACGATCCGCCGCCCGGTCTCAAACGCCATCCAGCCGCGTTCGCGATAGGGTGCGGGAATGGCGGAGCAGCCGGGCAGC
>CAIUPC010000023.1 GCA_903900905.1 uncultured Acetobacteraceae bacterium | reverse complement strand
GGCTTGTCCCGGGGACCAAGATGTCCGCCTGTGCCGCGATTGGTCCCCGGGACAAGCCCGGGGA
Source organism: uncultured Acetobacteraceae bacterium (assembly GCA_903900905.1). Classification (GTDB taxonomy): domain Bacteria; phylum Pseudomonadota; class Alphaproteobacteria; order Acetobacterales; family Acetobacteraceae; genus Rhodopila. Next base: position 8,313 of record CAIUPC010000023.1, on the reverse strand, counting down.
TGACGAAGGTTTTTGAAACCGTCGCCCGCCAATTCAATGCCTGCCGGCCAGCTCCCGTTTCGTTCAGGGCCACAAGGAACACGTCCCATGACCACCATGCTTCGCGGCGCCGACATCGTTGTGCGCACCCTCGAACGCGCCGGACACACGACCATCTTCACGCTGTCGGGCAACCACATCATGTCGCTGTTCGATGCCGCGATCGAGACGAAGCTCGACCTGCTGCATGTCCGGCATGAGGCCGCGACGGTCCACATGGCGGACTCCTATGGCCGCCTGACCGGCAAGCCCGGCATCGCCTGGGTCACCGGCGGCCCCGGCCACGCGAACGCTGTCGGCGCCTTGTTCACCGCGCTCGGCCAGGAAACTCCGATGGTGCTGATGTCCGGCCATACCGAGACCGACCAGCTCGGCAAAGGCGGCTTCCAGGAGCTGAAGCAGGTCGAAATGGCCGCCCCCGTCAGCAAGGCCGCCTGGATGGCCACCGACACCGCCACCGTCGGCATGGATGTCGCCAAAGCCATCCGCCTCGCCACCACCGGCCGCCCCGGCCCGGTGCATCTGAGCCTGCCGTCCGACATCCTCGACGCCGCGGTGCCCGAAGACCAGGTGGTCTGGCCGACCGAGGCCGATTTCACGTCGGAGCCGATGCGCCTGAACGATGCGACGGCGGACACAATCCTGGCCCTCATCCGCACCGCCAAACGCCCGTTGATCGTCGGCGCCCCGGTCCTTGCCAACCGCCCCGGCCGCGCTTTGCTGGCGGAACTGGAGGAAGCGCTCGGCATCCCCACCGTCATCAGCGAGGGCCCGCGCAGCTTCAACGACGCCACGCTCGGCCGCTACGCCGATGTCGCCAAAAAGACCGACATGGTCATCCTGCTGGGCAAGGCGCTTGATTTCACGCTGAAATTCGGCGCCGCGCCGTTCTTCCCGGCCGATTGCCGCTTCATCTCCATCGATCCGGAAGGCGCCATTCTCGGCCGCACCTCCGGCTTCACCGGCGATCGCCTGGCCTTCGGCTGCGTCGCCGATACCTATCCGGCGGGCGAGGCCCTGATCCGCCGCGCCGGCGCCAAGGGCGATGCCGCCTGGCTCGCCGAAGCCCGCATTGCCTTCGCGGATCGTCCCGGCGACATCACGACGGTGGTGTCCTCGACGCAGGACAAGCTGCACCCGGCGGAGGTCTTCCGCACGCTGAACACCTTCCTCGATCGCGAACCCGACTCCGTCCTGATCTGCGACGGCGGGGAGTTCGCGCAATGGGGCCAGGCCATCCTCAAGAACGACCGCCGCATGATCAACGGCGTCGCCGGCTCTATCGGCGGGTCCCTGCCCATGGCCGGTGGCGCCCGCATCGCCGAACCCACCGCCCCGGTCTTCGCGGTGATGGGCGACGGCACCTTCGGCTTCCATATGTCGGAGCTGGAAACCGCCGTCCGCCTCAACCTGCCCTACGTCGCCATCGTCGGCACCGATTGCCGCTGGAACGCCGAATACAACCTGCAGGTCCGCGACTACGGCCCCAACCGCACCCATGGCTGCGAGCTGAACCCGACCCATTACGAGCTGGTCGCCACCGCCCTCGGCGGCCATGGCGAGCTGGTCGAGCGGGCCGAAGACCTCGCCCCCGCCATCGAACGGGCTTTGGCCTCCGGCAAGCCCTCGGTCGTGAACGTCATGATCGAGAGCATCCCCTCCCCGGTCGTGCGGCGCTAGCATGGAGCCGGCCGTCTCCTGGCTGCCGGAACTCGAAGAACTCCGGGAGCGTCAGCGCATCGTCCGCCAGATGGGCGGGGCGGAGCGCATCGACCGTCAGCACGCCGCCGGCAAGCTGACGGTTCGCGAGCGGATCGACCACATGCTCGATCCCGGCAGCTTCCTGGAAGTCGGCTCGATCGCCGGCAAGGCGACCTACGACGCCAGTCAGACGGTGATGACCGACTTCCTGCCGGCCAACGGCGTGTTCGGCCGCGGTACCGTCGATGGCCGCCCGGTCGTTATCTTCGGCGACGATTTTACGGTGCGCGGCGGTTCGGCCGATGCGTCGATCAAGCACAAATACCAAATGCCGGAGATGATGGCCGGCGAATTCCGTATTCCGCTGATCCGCATGATCGAGGGCTCGGGCGGTGGCGGCTCCGTCAAAACCATCGAAACCACCGGCCACGCCAACCTCCCCGGCGGTGTCGGCCAGAGCTCCGGCCTATGGCTCTGCGCGCAGAACATGGGCCGCGTGCCGGTGGTGGCACTCGGCCTCGGCTCCGTCGCCGGGCTGGGCGCGGCACGGCTGGCGGCGAGCCATTACTCGCTGATGGTCAAAGACACCTCCGCCGTCTTCACCGCCGGCCCGCCGGTGGTGGAACGTCTTGGCGAGAAACGAACCAAAATGGAACTCGGCGGGCATGAGGTGCAGGTCCGCGCCGGCACCATCGACGATGCCGTCGATACCGAGGACGAAGCCTTCGACCGCGTCCGCCGCTTCCTGTCCTATCTGCCAAGCTCGGTCTGGGAGTTACCGCCGCGCGCCACGCCCACCGACGATCCGAACCGGCGCGAGGATTGGCTGATCTCGGCGGTGCCCAAAAGCGCCCGCAAAGCCTATTCGATGCGAAAAATTATCGATGCCGTGGTGGACAAAGGCAGCTTCATGGAGCTGTCGAAGGGCTTCGGCCGCGCCGTCATCACCGGCTTCGCCCGGCTGGACGGCTGGCCGGTGGCGATCCTGGCCGGCGACCCGCTCTATGGCGGCGGCGCCTGGGGCGCGGCGGCATCACGCAAAATCACCCGCTTCGTCGATCTCGCCCAGACCTTCCATCTGCCAGTGGTGCATCTGGTCGATTGTTTCGGCTTCGCGGTCGGCTTGGAAGCGGAGTCCTCCGCCACCATGCGCCACGCCGTCACCGCCGTCAGCGCCATCCACCAATCGACGGTGCCATGGTGCCCGGTTATCATCCGCAACGTCTTCGGTGTCGGCGGCGGCGCGCATCTGCCGCATACGCATCCCTGCATCCGTTACGCCTGGCCATCGGGCAGCTGGGGATCGCTACCGCTGGAGGGCGGCGTCGAAGCCGCCTACCGCGCCGAGATCGCCGCCGCCGACGATCCGGCGGCGAAGCTGAAAGAGATCGAGGAACGGTTGCAGCTCCTCCGCTCCCCCTTCCGATCGGCGGAGGCGTTCCTGATCGAGGAGATCGTCGATCCCAGGGACACACGGCCGCTGCTGTGCGAGTGGGCGAATTTGGCGGCGCCGTTGCGCACGCCGGGGCAGTCGTTCTTTACGATGCGGCCGTAAACCCAAGCCGCTTAATGAATGACGTGCCGGCCACCATTACCCGTCATGCCGAGGCAGATCGGCATCCACGCCTTTGCTGAGGCGGATACGGTCAAGCCCTAGATGCCGACCTCCGTCGGCATGACGGAGTGGGGCCACGGCCCATCAGTCAATTTCAACGCGAATTGATATCACGCCGCCCGCCGACCCGTATCCCCCAGACCCAACCCCTGGCGGAGCAGGTCGTTGATCTGAGATTGCCAACCCGGCCCAGCCTCCCGCAATTTCGCGATCACATCCGGGTCCAGCCGCACGCTGATCTGTTCCTTCGCGACGGCGGATTTCGGCCGCCCACGTCCCCGGCGGACGAACCGGTCCCCGTCGAACGTATCCGCCGTCCGCAGCATGTCCTCCGTCAGGTCCGGTGCGTCGTCCGGGTCGGACCAGTCAGCCGAACCAGCGCTTTTCTTCGTCGGCATGGGCATAGCTCATGGAAATAATACGACGGGCGCCGTCGCGCGGTGTCCAGACCAGAACCACAGACCGGCCGCCAAGATGCCCGGCGGTGATGTATCGATCCTCCCCATAGTCGCGGTGGAGGTCCTGAACCGTGATCGTCCGCCCGGCAAACACCAGCCCGCAATCGGCGAAATCCAGTCCGCGATGCTGCAAGGTCGCGGCCCGCTTGGCCGGGTCGAATCTGATGTCCACGCATTTAATGTATCACACAAAATAACGGAGTCAATATCGCTGACGCTCAGCAGTTGTGAAGGCTCGCAAGGTGCGACATTGAGGGAGGTCGGATGTCCCGGACCCGACAGCAGCGTGATTTCGCCAGAACGCCATCATCGCCCCCATGACCCGATCCGCCCAGACGGCCCGGTGCGAAACTGGCCCGGTTTAACGGGTTGATAATCCGCATTTTTACCACGGAGGACACCAAGGACCACGGAGAATGCACCGAGATTACCAGTGCCGCTGCCCAAACGAAAGCCGGAGGCGGTGCCTGGTCCGGAACCCCCTCCGTGCATCCTCCGTGGTCCTCGGTGTCCTCCGTGGTGAAAAAGCGGTCTCTCCACCGGCTTGTCGTTGCCGGCCGCCCCCGTGGATCGGGCCACCAGTCCGAACCAAGATAAAGCGCCAAAGGAACCTTGGTCATTACATCCAGAAACCACCGCCCCCCACAGCGGCACCCGCACCCAACCGCCCCACAAAAAGCGAAGGCACGATCGCAAAAACCCCACCGCACCATCCGCGTTCATCCGCGGTTCCAAATTGGCCCCGCACCCTCCGTCGGGACGTATTTCAGCAGACCAAGACAGGAAAACCGCGGATGAACGCAAATGAACGCGGATGGTGTCCCGGCGGCACGGGGACACTGTGGCGCAGCCCCCGCTCTCCCGCGGCGCGCCCCCACCCACTTCCCCGATCGGCTTGAAAAGCCTTGACTAATTTCCTATATACCGCTACCAATAAGACGTTTTTCTCCAAGGACCCGCTTACCATGCAATTCAAGCCGACCACGACCCAGCCCAAACCCAATTACGATACCGATTTTACCCGCGACCTGCTCCGCACCCTGACGAAGACCGCCCGCGCCAGGCCCAACGAAACCGGCGCCGAATATAACGAGCGCTACACCGCCATCGCCACCGCCTTCGCCGCGTTCGCCCCGCGCGACCCGGTCGAGCAGATGCTCGCCGCCCAGTTCATCGCCGCCCACCATGCCGCTTTGGATTGCCTCGCTTTGGCCATGGCGGCCGAGGACGCGCCGGAACACACGCGCCTGCATCGCATCCACGCCACCCTCAATCGCGCGATGAACACGACCCTGCGCCAGCTGACCCAGGCGCAGGCGCGCCCGGCCGACTCCCTGGCACCGCCGCCGGTGATCGAAGTCCCCGCCCAGCCCGAGCCGGTCGTCGCGCTGAAACCGCTGCAACACCCCATACACCGTGAGAAACAGCGCGGCGCCGATGGCCGCGTGTTCGACTTCAAGCGTGATCCCGCCAAAATGAGTGACGAGGAACTGGAAGCCGCGATCGCACATGCCAAAGCGGAGGAGGCCCGGATGAACGGCACCCGCACCAGCTAGAACGCCAAAGCCTGACGCCGCCTACCGCGCCTTCACCGGCCGATTCCCATGGCTCGCCTGCGGCACCCCGCGGTTCAGCGAGAGATGCGAATGCACGCCCAGCCACAGCCCATCCTGCTTGTGGAACACGATCGTCGCCCGCCCCGGGCGATCGAACCGGGTGCCATCGGGATGGAATCCCGTGCTGGTCCAGGGCGCGACCACCACGGCCATTGACCCGTCATCGGCCGCCAGCACATGCGTGCCCGCGAGGTCGAAGCGGAAATCATCCGTCCGCGGCCAGACATTGTCCCACTGGCTGTTCACCCAGGCCTCCAGGCTCGGCAGCACGTCGCGATGCGTGCCGAATGCCAGGATATCCCTGTGGAACAAGGGTTTGGCAGAGGCATAATCGACATCGCGCACGAAGCCGGAGAAGGTCTCCAGCCAGCGGTGGAAGAAATCCCGGACATCGGGTCCGGCCTCGGGCAATCCCTGCATGGTCAAACGATCCTCCTGTGGTTTCCGCATCAGACTACCATACTGGCCGCACCCGTCGCCCCAGGGAGAGCGCATTTGGACCGAGGCGCGCGCCAGCCCCTTCCTTGCCGGGACCCCGGCCTCCCCGGTAGGATGTCGGCATGACCGAAACACATCGCACCCGCGTTCTCATCATTGGTGCCGGCCCGGCCGGCTATACCGCGGCGATCTATACCGCCCGCGCCAATCTGAAGCCCACCCTCGTCGCCGGCCTGCAGCCGGGCGGGCAGCTCATGATCACCACCGATGTCGAGAATTATCCCGGCTTCGCCGACGTGATCCAAGGCCCCTGGCTGATGGAGCAGATGGAGGCGCAGGCCCGCCATGTCGGCACCGCCCTCATCAACGACATCATCACCAAGGTCGATCTGTCGTCCCGCCCCTTCCGGTGTGAGGCGGACTCGGGCGATGTGTTCATCGCCGATTCCATCATCATCGCCACCGGCGCCCAGGCCCGCTGGCTGGGGTTGGAGGCGGAGGAGCGTTTGCAGGGCCGCGGCGTCTCCGCCTGTGCGACCTGCGACGGGTTCTTCTATCGCGGCAAGACGGTCGCGGTTGTCGGCGGCGGCAATACCGCGGTGGAGGAGGCCCTGTACCTCACGCATCACGCCGATCATGTGACGCTGGTGCATAGAAGGGATTCGCTGCGGGCGGAGAAGATCCTGCAGGATCGCCTGTTCGCCCATCCCAAGATCAGCGTGCGCTGGAACAGCGCGGTGGCCGACATTCTGGGCGGCGGCAACCCGGAGGGTGTGGTGGGTGTGCGGTTGCGCGACACCACCAATGACAGCCTGTCCGACCTGCCCGTGGATGGCGTGTTCATCGCGATTGGCCACACCCCCACCACCGAATTGTTCAAAGGGCAAATCGGCATGGACTCGGACGGCTATATCCAGACCACGCCAGGCAGCACCCGCACGACGGCCGAGGGCGTTTTCGCGGCGGGCGACGTGCAGGACAAGCTGTTCCGCCAGGCCGTTACCGCCGCCGGAACCGGCTGCATGGCGGCGCTGGAGGCCGAAAAATGGCTGGCAGAGCATGAACACACCACACGATGACGGCGGCTTGAACAATTTTCCTCAACTCCGCCCTATTAAAGCCACAGGAATCGGTGATATTCATTAAGCTTAAGCCGCCCCGGCAATCCTGGGACGGTTGGCCGGGAAAAACCGGCCATGGAGAGGCTGAGTCATGGACTGGGACAAGCTTCGCGTTTTTCACGCGGTGGCCGAAGCGGGCAGCTTTACGCATGCCGGCGATACGTTGAATCTCAGCCAATCGGCTGTCTCGCGGCAGATTTCGGCGTTGGAGGAAGCCCTCCAGGTGCCGCTCTTCCACCGCCATGCGCGCGGCCTGATCCTGACCGAGCAGGGGGAATCGCTGAACCGCACCGTGCGGGAAGTGTTCGCCAAGCTCGCGATGACCGAGGCGCTGCTGACGGAATCCAAGGAAAAGCCGGCCGGCCGCCTGAAAGTGACCACCACGGTCGGGTTCGGCTCGTCCTGGCTGGCGCCGCGGTTGCAGGGCTTCCTGGAAGCCTACCCCGATGTGTCGGTGTCGCTGCTGCTGGACGACTCAGAACTCGATCTGGCGATGCGGGAGGCGGATGTCGCGATCCGCATGCATCCGCCGAAGCAGCCGGATCTGGTGCAGCGCCACCTCATGACCATGCAGTGGCATGTGTGCGCTTCGCCCGAATACCTGAAAAAATACGGCGTGCCGCAGCGGCCGGAAGATCTGGATGAGCACAAGCTGATCCTGTTCGGGCAGCACCATCCGCCGGTCTCCGAAGTCAACTGGCTGGCCGAGGCCGGGCGCCGCCCTGGCAACCCGCGCCGGGCGCTGCTGGATGTCAACAGCGTGCATGCGGTGCTGCTGGCGATCCGTTCGGGCCTGGGTATCGGCGCGCTGCCGGACTGGGCGATGGCGGAAAACCCGGACCTCGTGCGGGTGCTGACCGACCTTAAGGGCCCGAAGGTGGACGTCTATTTCGTCTATCCGGAAGAACTGCGGAACTCCAAGCGGGTCGCGGTTTTCCGCGACTTCCTGCTCGCCCGGCTGGCCGAGATTCACTGAAGACGGCCTGTTTCATGCGCTCTCTCCCCCATTGAGGGGAGAGAGGGACGATTTCGAGATCCGGCGTAATCCGTTCCACTTCCAATCTTTATGTCCACACCATGACAGGCACTCGTTGCCATTCCATCGATCACTGAACCGCGATTTTTTTGCCATGCACAATCGGCATGGCCGATGCCGGGTTTTGACGATGGATCAAGTCCCACACTCTGGCCTACACAGCGCTCACCGAATACGGCGACCGGCTCGCCAGAATTTCAGCCCGATGGGCTGGAAGGGGGTCTTTGATCCCTACGTCTCCCAGACGTGAAGCCTCCCTGTATACTTACCCCCGGCTGAGGCCGGGGGT
>CAIUPC010000022.1 GCA_903900905.1 uncultured Acetobacteraceae bacterium | reverse complement strand
CGGACGTTACCTATACGGGGCCATCGCATTTGGCCCCGGTGCCGTCGCCGGCCATGACCGGTGGATGCGGGTGTCAGTATCGCCACTTCTTCAGCCGCGGCGCCGGTGCGATGGGCAAGGGGGCGGGCCTGCCAAAGAGCCAGCCTTGGCCATACTGCACCCCGAGTTCGCGCATCAGATCGCGCTCCGCCTCGGTCTCGACCATTTCGGCGATGGTTTCCGCGCCGCTGGAGGTCGCAAGTTCGCGCATCGCGCTGACGAAGGCCCGGCCCTGATCGCTTTTGACCGCTGCCTGCACATAGGCGCCATCGATTTTGACCATATCGACGCGGAGGTCCCGTAAGTAGCGAAACGACGCGCTGCCGGCACCAAAATCGTCCAGGCAAACCGGCACACCCGCCGCACGCAGCCGCGCGATCCGTTCCGCCACCGCCGGCAGATCGGCTATTTCGGCGGTCTCGGTCAGCTCGATCAGCAATTGCCCGCGCGGCACCGCCGCCGCCGCGGTCAGGAGGGCGCTGGTAAATTGCGGGTCCGCGATCGACAGGCCTGAGACGTTCACCGCGATGGAGGCACCGGATTGGCCTGCCGCGTGGATGGCCCGCCGCAGCACGGCCAGGTCCAGCATGGATGACAGGCCCACGGCTTCGACCAGGGTGACAAATTCCTGAGTGTTGCCAAACGGCCCTGGTTCGGGGCGCAGCAGCGACTCCAGATGATGCACCGCGCCGTCTTCCAGGCCAACCACGGGTTGGTAGAGCAGGGCGAACCGGCCGCTTTGAATGATCGCGGCGAGGTCGCGCTTGTGCTCGTTGGCCTGCTCCAGAATGCCGGTCAGGCCGCCGGTGAGGTCTGTCGCCTCCCCACCCGTCGCGGCGAAGCGGGACAGGACGATCCGCAGGGCCTGGACTGATTCGTTCAGGGTCAGGCCGTTGGCATCCAGTGCCATCGCGCCTTCGCTCACCCGCGCTTCCCCGTTGGGGGCGAAATTGGCCACCAGATTGCGCAGGGCATCGCCGAGTCGCGTCAGGTCGGTTCCGGCCGGGCCTAGAACGCCGAACCGGCCCTGCGCGACTTCCCCGATGACCAGGGGTTCGGTGCTGCCATCGGTGGCCAGGCGGCCGATTTCCCGCATCAGCGACTCGCGGTGGCTTTGGTCGAGGCCGGCGGTGGTTTTCTCCCATTCCCGCACATCCAGCAGGCCGAGCACCGCGGCTTGCCCGCCGCGCACCCAGGCGGCCGCCTCGATCTCGAAGTCTTTGCCCTGCCGCACGCCGGACAGGGCCTCTCGCTCGGCTTCCGGCGGTCGGCCCATGGTGATGAAGAAGCGCTTCGCGGGGCCCGCCAGGGCCAGGCCGGCCATGACGCAGCGGGTTTCAGCCGGGTTCGCGAGGCGCAGCAGTGTCGGGGCTATGCGGCCGCTGGTGCCGGTCAGAAAGGTCCGGGCCAGCGCCTCCCGGTCGCGGGGGGCGATCAATTCGCTGAGGCGGCCGCCGATAATCTGCTGCGGGTTGGTGTTGAGGAGTGGGCCGAAGGCGCCGGCCGCCCATTCGATGACGCCCTCCGCATCCACGTCCAGCAGCAGGTCGGAGCCGGCGAAGGCGAAGGCGGTCATGTCCGTCAGGCGGGTGATATCGCGGAGCACCGCGAGGTGGGTGACGGGGTTCAGACGGGTCACGTTCAGGGACAAAGTGAGCTTACGGGGCCCGGCGCGGCCGTCGAGGCGCTGTTGCTCGACGATCGTGCCGGCGGGGGCCGTGAAGCTGGTGACGGTTCGGGCCAGGCCGGGGAACAGATGGCGGAGCGCGAAGAAGATATTGTCCAGCGCCGGTTCGCCGAGCAGGGGCATCAGCAGCTGCGAGGCCATGGCATTGCGCAACCCGACCGTGCCGTCGGCTGTGAAGGTCAACACGCCGATTGGCAGGATCTGGACGAGCTGGCGGAGTTCATCGCCTGCGATGTCGCCTGGTGCGGTCATGCTCATCCTCCTGCGCGGTAGGATAGCTTTACAGAACAAGGGTTAACGAACCCTTAACAGGCCGGAAGAAAATGGGCGTTGGAACAAAAAAAGCCCCCGGGATGCGGGGGCTTTTTCTTCAGGCGGTTGGGTTCGTTCAGGCGGCGCGGCGGGCGGCCAGAGCGGTTGGCAGCTGCACGATGGCCTGATCGATCAAGGCAGCGCCGGCGTCGGGCGTCAGCCCTTCGGCGATGACCTGGCGTGCGGCGGCGCTGGCGACGTCGACCGCGGCGAGGCGGACCTCATCGACGGCTGCCTTTTCGGCGGCGGCGATGCGGTCGATTGCCATCTTTTCGCGGCGTTTGGCGGAGGCTTCGGCTTCCGCCGCGGTGGCGGCGGAAAGGCGGGCGGCTTCGGCCTGGGCGCCGGCGATCAGGGCCTTGGCGTCAGCCAGGGCTTCATCGCGGCTTTTTTCGGCTTCGCGCAGCATTGCTTCGGCTTCGGAGCGGAGGCGCGACGCCTCCTCCAGTTCCGCCTTCACCTTCTCGCCGCGGGCATCCAGGATGCCAGCGATGGCGCCCCAGAGCTTCTTGCCGAACAGGATGAAGAAGATGAAGAACGCGATCGTGACCCAGTTTTTGGGGTCAGCGAAGAAGCTCTCGTGCTCATGCATGGGTCAGTGCCCCTTTTCAGCCGACGCCGCGCGCCGCGAGGGCCGCGTTGATGGCACCGTCCAGCCTGAACTGGTCCGGCATGATGCCCGTGAGGCGGGTGATAACGGTCGCAGCGGTTTCGGTCGCGACTTCCCGCAATGCGCTCATGGCCTGGCTACGGGCCAGCCCGATTTGCGTTTCCGCGTCGCTGAGTTGCTTTTCGAGCCGGGCGTTGACCTCGGCTGCCTGAGCAGCGGCGGCGGCTTTGGCGGTTTCCAGGGCGGCGTTGATGGCTGCCTGGGCTTCGCTGCGGGCTTTGGCCGTGGCAGCGGCGGATTCCGCCATGCCCGCATCGGCCTTGACCTTGGAGGACTGGGCTGTTTCCAGATCCCGGGCGATGTGAGTCGCACGCTCTTCCAGCACTTCCCCGACCTTCGGCAGAGCGAAGCGGGAGGCGAGGATATAGAGCACCACGAAAATAATCGTACCCCACACCACCTGGCTGGTGGTGAGCGGATTCTTGAAATCCAGCTGCGGCATTCCTTCCGCCATGGCGGCGGCCGGAAGCAGCGACAGACTCAAGGCGAACGGGATGACCCGGCGGAACGGCTTCATGCGTTCATCGGGCGCGCCGCGACAGCGCGCCCGCCCCGATCAGACGAACAGAATGATGAAGGCGATAACGAGCGCGTAGAGCGCGACCGCTTCCGTCAACGCGAAGCCCAGAATGGCCAGGCCGAACACGCTGTCGCGCGAGGCCGGGTTGCGGGCGACGCTGGAGACCAGCGCGGAGAAGATCGAGCCCATGCCGATGCCGACCCCGGCGAGAGCGATCATGGCAATGCCGGCACCCAGCATCTTAGCGGAAGCAACGTCCATAGTCCGGTTTTCCTTTCGTATCCGGTTTGCGCGGGAAGGCGGTCGCCGCCCGCGCTGTTCAAGAGAGGCGAAACGCGATCAGTGCAGATGCACCGCGTCGTGGAGGTAGATGCAGGTCAGGATAGCGAACACATAGGCCTGCAAGGTCGCGACCAGAAGCTCAAAGCCGATGAGCATCGTGTTCACCGCCAGCGAGAGACCCGCGGGGATGAAATAGATGCCGCCGGCCAGCCCCAGCATGACGATAAAGCTCCCGAACACTTCCAGCATCACGTGTCCCGCCATCATATTGGCGAAGAGACGCACGGACAGCGAGACGATGCGCGAGAGGTAGGAGATCAGCTCGATCAGCACCATGAGGGGTGCCAGCGCGACGGGCACACCCTTGGGCAGGAAGTAGCTGAAGAAGTGCAGCCCGTGCTCTTTGATGGCGATGAACGTCACCAGGATGAACACGAAAGACGACAGCGCCAGGGTGGTCGCGACGTGGCTGGTGAAGGTGAAGAAATACGGGAAAACGCCCAGGAAATTGCCGAACAGGATGAAGAAGAACAGGCAGAACACGATCGGGAAGAATTTCTTCCCTTCGTGGCCGATCTGCTCGACACACATGTTCATCACGGTCTCGTAGCACATTTCGGCGGCGGCCTGCAGCCGGCCCGGCACCATGGCGCGGGGGCGCATGCCCAGCCAGAGCAATGCGAGCACGAGACCCGAGGCGACGACCATCATCAGGTTCGCCTGGGTAAAATTGACAGAATGGCCGATCGGGCCCAGCGCGGGCTCCAGAACGAACTGGCCCAGCGCGTCGATGCTGCTATGTCCTTCGGCCGCCACTCTGCCAGTCCCCTATCCTATCCGCGGCGCCCAACCAGGCGCCACACGTTCATCACTCCGGCCGCCATACCCAGCGGGAGGAACACCAACAGCAGAAAGGGCCTTGTCCCGAAAACCCGGTCAAGCCCATAGCCGATGGCAACCGCCACGACCAGGGCCGAGACCATCTCGACACCGACCCGCAGTCCGATTCCCCATGACGATTTGCCGATCCCCTGGGTGTCTGAACCCTTGGGCGTCGGCGGGGTATCGAGTCCCTGCTTTGTTCGGGCTGCCTGAAGCCGGCTCTCGAAAGAACCGCCGGGGCCACCCGTTTCCTTGTTCATGCTCGCTCCTGGCAAAGCTCTTGCCGGAAAGCCGGCGCTTGCTACAGGCGGGTACCCGGGGTGTCAAGAACGTGCCGGCGTCTGTTTTCCAGCGCGTTGCATGATCGGCGTCCAATTCAAGGGGGCCGCGCGCTATTATTCCGCCCCGCTACCATCGCTTGCGTCTGTAATGCATCCGACCCACAATACCTGCCCTAGCGCATGCGAATCCCGCATCCATTCCCTAAAGCGATCACGGAGCCCACGCAGCATGGCCGGCGCCCAACAATCCGCGGATGAGCATCCCGTCCGGTTCGACCTCCTGACCGAAAATCCTGTTTATAAGCCGTTCCGCTATCCCTGGGCCTATGATGCCTGGCTGATGCAGCAGCGGGTTCACTGGCTGCCGGAGGAGGTTCCCCTCGCCGACGACGTCAAGGACTGGCACCGCAATCTCACGGATGGCGAGCGGAATCTGCTGTCGCAGATCTTCCGCTTTTTCACCCAGGCCGACGTTGAGGTGAACAACTGCTACATGAAGCTCTACGCGCAGGTGTTCAAACCCACCGAAGTGCTGATGATGCTGTCCGCGTTTTCGAACATCGAGACGGTGCATATCGCCGCCTATAGCCATCTGCTCGACACCATCGGTATGCCGGAGATCGAATATCAGGCCTTCCTCAAATACAAGGAGATGAAGGACAAATACGATTACATGCATGGCTTCACGATGGAGTCGCGCCATGAGATCGCGCGCACCCTCGCCGCCTTCGGCGCCTTTACCGAGGGGCTGCAGCTTTTTGCCTCCTTCGCGATTCTGCTGAACTTCCCCCGATTCGGGAAAATGAAGGGCATGGGGCAGATCATCACCTGGTCGGTGCGCGATGAGTCGCTCCATTGTCAGTCCATTATCAAATTATTTCGCACATTCGTGCAGGAAAATCCTGATATTTGGACGGAGGAATTGAAACGCGACATTTACATCTCCTGCGCCACCATCGTTAATCACGAAGATTCGTTCATCGATCTTGTGTTCGAGCAGGGTGCGATCGAGGGTCTCGCCGCCGCCGAAGTGAAGCAATACATCCGCTACATCGCCGATCGGCGGCTGGTCGAACTGGGGTTGGACCAGCTTTATCGGGTGGAAAAGAACCCGCTGCCCTGGCTCGACGAGATGCTCAACGCGGTCGAGCATGCGAATTTCTTCGAGAACAGAGCTACGGAATATAGCAAAGCCTCGACCGTCGGCTCCTGGGAGGATGCGTTTGCCGCGCTGCCAACGGCGATGGTCGGGCTTGAGCCCGCCGGCTTCGCCGACTGACCTCGCCGGCCCTGACAGGTGTCACTTTCGTGCCAAAGACTTGCACTGGTGTCACAAACCGGGTTCGTGTATTTGTCCGCCATTCGCTGTCTTCGGACTGTAGAACCGCCGGCACGGGGGTGATGCCCCGTCGCATAAGGCCGGTCGAAGGGCTGAAGCCGGCGGACAATAAGCACGGGTTGACGCCACATCCCCAGGGCCGCCGCATCCGGCCGGATACCTGGGTCAACGAGCCATTCGTTGGAACGGCAAGCGATAGGGGCACAAGTGAGCCAAACTGACGAAGATTCCGGGCGCGATGCTGGCAACGGCGCGGCGCCGCGCTATAGCCGGCGACTGTCGGATAAGATCCTGATCGCGTTCCATCACGCCTGCGACCAGGGTGACTTCCAGGTCGCCGAACAGCTGCTTCAGGTCCTGGAGATGATGCTGACACGCCGACCGCTGACCCCGGATGGGACGCGGCGGCGGAATATGGAAAGCCTCGTCGCCGCGCATGAGCGGCTCTGGTATTTGCGCCACCCGAACGTCAACGATCAGTAAGCGGCAGCGCTTCACCCAGGCGTAGAATCGCGTCCGTCTGGTCCGTAAACCGCCCGTCCGGGCCGTGTAACGCCAGGCCCGGAAGCACACTCAGCGGGGAACGCCCGCCCTTTATTCCCCGTATGATGGTCAGTTTCGCTGGCACCCCGGCCCTCGGCCAGAGTGGCATGATGGCCGCAGCCGGAGCCCCGGCCGCGGCTAAGGCCACCAGACAGGCCGGGATCTGCCAGGCCGGCAGGATGAATGTCAGCGTGCCGCGGTGGCGCAGCGTCCGCGCCAGGGCCATCGCCCAGACATCGAGCAAATCCGGATCGCCGCGCTTCGCCCGCTCCCGCGCAATGTCCGGCGACTCGGTGCCGCCGGCCGCATGGTACGGCGGATTCGCCATGGCATGGTCGAACCGTCCCTCGAGTCGCATGGTCGTGAGGTCGTCTTGCACGATCCGCATTCCGGTGAATCCGTTGGCCGCCATGTTCGCGGCCGCCAGCGCCGCCTGGCTGGGGTCGATCTCCACACCCACCCCGCCCACGCCCGGCACCCGTGCGGCCAAGCATAGCAGCGCGGCGCCCGAACCGGTGCCCCCCTCCAGCACCATCTCCCCCGGCTGGGCGGGGAGGCTTGCGGCCAGCAGGACAGGCTCGATCCCGGACCGGAAGCCCTGCCGGGGCTGATCATGCCGGATTCGGCCGCCGAACAGCGTTCCGTGGGTGATTTCGGTCACGGCTCTCCCGCTTCGCGCAGCACGCGGCGGGCGCGATCGAGGTCCTCGGTGGCCACGCAGAGGCGGCGGGGCAGGGCGCCGATACTCCCGTCCATGATGCTGGCGTGCAGATCCAACAGCACGGTCTCGATGCCGGCGTCGGCCAGCAGGGCTGCCAGGAATGACAGCCGGACGGGGTTGTTCGATGTCACGAGCACTTGCATGGCGGTGATCCTGCCCGCGGGGGCGGGGCGTGCGCAACCGATGAGCGGCTGCAATCCAGGGCAATCGGGTGGAGCCGCGGTTCTATCGCATATGCCGATATTGCGTTTGGCTCGACAGGCCGGGTGGAAAAAAACCGTCATCCCCGGGCTTGTCCCGGGGACCAAGGTTTCCAACAGTGCCGCGATTGGTCCCCGGGACAAGCCCGGG
>CAIUPC010000021.1 GCA_903900905.1 uncultured Acetobacteraceae bacterium | reverse complement strand
CGGGGACCAATCGCGGCACGCGCGGAAACCTTGGTCCCCGGGACGAGCCCGGGGATGACGGTTTTTGCTGCCATCCCTCACTCCGTTAGCGCCCATTGGGCTTGTCCCGACGGGCGCTAACATAAGCGGCGACGGCCTCTCTTCCTCGACATCCCCGGGCTTGTCCCGGGGATGACTGTTATGGCTGCCGTCCCTCACTCCGTCATCGCCCATGGGGGCAAGCCCGGGGATCACCGGTTCGCGTAGCCCGTCCGGGCGATTGCCCGGCCGTCACGGTGCATGGGGTTTTTTCTCTCCGCGTCGCGCTGATCTGGATCAGCTGGATCAGGCCACGTGCCTCCGCTGGCGTGAGGTCGGTGGCGAGTAGCAGCAACGAGCTCAGGGCGTATGGGGTGTTGCGCGTTTCCGGCTTGATGTGGTGGATCAGGGGCGTCAGGTCCTCCATCGGCAGGCCGGTCTTGACGAACGCGATCAGGACCCGGTTGCGGGCGGTCAGGGCGGCGGTGCGGGCTTTAAGGGCGCGGAATTCGGGGCTGGACGTGGTGCGGGCGGCGGCGATGCGGGCCCTGCCCTCCGCGGTTTTCGGACCGGTCGAGGCGCCACCATGCATGCGGCATCGGCCATTCTTCATCGCGGGGCCTTTGCAAGGGCAACCAGCGCGGGTTTTGGCGCCGCAGCGGGGGCGAGGTTCGGGTTGCCGCGTGGATTGCCGTTGCGCAGCGGGCCGGTGGCGGGCGTCTCACAGCGTATAGGGTTTTGCGGCGGAGCGATGCACGCAGGCGCCCGTTCGTGCCCCATCGGTGCCGCGGCGTCATCGTGACCAACGCCCCCTCCGTCATGCCGACGCAAGTCGACGTCCACCCCTTTTTCTTCACATGCGGCGATCGCCGCGGGCGGTGGAGAACGGGTTGCCTCACGGTGCATGGGCTGTTGCCGCCGCATCCGCATGATCGGATGGCGGCCGGGGTTCCAGGTACCCAGCATCGCCGCCAGCACCGGGAAAAGCGGTGGCGTCCTGGCGTCCTGGCGGCGCGGGAGGTCAGCCGGATCGCCGCTCCATAGCGGTTTTGAGGTGAGGCTGGAGGTCCAGAGCGGCGGCGGCTCACGGTGCAAGGGCTGTTGCGGTGCGAGCAGCGCGTGGCGCGGGGCGGTGATGTTGGGATTGACAGATGAGTTCATGATCTGTTCATGGCATGGACGGGATTTCGCGCCAACTGTGTTGAGCGGGTGGGTTGGTGGAATCGGCAGCCTTTCCTATCAGCGCCATGCCGCTTGATGGATCGCAAGGAAGCACCACGGAGCCACAGAGCCACCGAGAACGTGGTTCGGGGCTCGGGCGATGGTCATGGTATGGATCTGGGTTGTCCAGGATCGGCTTTGCCCGGCGGGTCCGCCACGAACGCAGGGGCACGGTCTGGGAAATCCCACACAAACATTTGCGTTCATCCGCGTCCATTTGCGGTTCCAAACCTGTTCGCCACCGCACCGCGGGAACCGTTCAGCTCCCGTCGGGGTCCCAGCCTTCCTCAAAAAACATATCCCGCCAGCTCGCCGGGCCGGTCTTGATCATCCCGATCCGGTGCATGAACCGCGCAACCGGGAAAATGCCGCGTGGCGTGGTTTCATAGCGGTCGCCGAGTTCGCGGATGATGTCGCGCACCTCGGCTTCATCCACCTTCTCCCGCGCGGAGGCCATGTAATCACGCGCCGCCCGCGGCGGATCGGTGTGGATGACCGTCATCGCCTCGGCCAGCGCCGCCCGGACGGCTTTGAGGATCAGCGGGTTGGCGTTGTGGAATTTCGTCGTCGTCCACATCATCCCGTGGGTCAGCGGGCCGGGAAAGATATCTTCTTTGGTCAGCACGACATGGGCGCCGGGGATTTTCAGCTCTGCCTGGTAATAAGGGGCGGAGCTGAAATGGGCGTTGACCTCACTATGCCCTGACAGCATCGCGGTCAGGGCGTCCGGGTGCGACAGGGAGATTTCGAATTTGTCCAGCCGATCGTGCTGGCCCTCGCCGAAGGTTTTCTCGGCCGCCATGGCGAGCAGAATTGCCTGGATGGAGGCCTTCGCCGCCGGTACCGCGATCCGATCGGCCGTGGTGAAATCGGCGATGATGCGCACCGCCGGATTGCGGCTGACCAGCACCCCCGGCAAGGATCCGTAGGAGGCGATGCCCTTGATATCGACCAGCCCGCGGCCCTTTGCCCACAGGGTCACGAAAGCGGGGATGCCGGTCGCGCCGAGATCGAGGTTGCCCGATAGCACCCCATCCGTAATGACCGAACCATTGGCGGAGACGGTCCATTCCACCTTCAGCCCCGGCACGCCGGCGGCGCTGGCATGGCGCTCGATCAGGCCTTCGTTCTGCATGATGATCAGCGCGAGATAGGACATGCCCGGCTGCATGCCGATCCGCAGGACGGGCGCCTCGGCCCGCGCGGCGGCGGAGACCAGGAGCAGCGCGGCCAGGATCAGGGCGCGAAACATAGGGGTCATGCCGCCGGCCATTCGGCGGGGTGGAAGCCCAGCGGCACGGGCGGGCGCTGCCAGAAGGCCGGGGTTTCCGACATGCGCACGATGGGGGCGAGGTACTGGATGCGCCCGCCGGGGAAATCGACCTCGGTACGCAGCGGCGCGATCACGGCCGGGTCCAAATCGGCGGGTGCGTTCTGATAGGCCTCCCGCGGCAGCACGCCGCGATCGAGGATCCAGCGGCCGGTGGTGGCGAGGCTGGCGCGCACCAGCCAGCTGCCGCCCTCGGTCGCCCGGCGGTGCAGCGCGACCATGGCGCCATAGGCCATGAGGTTGCCGCCGACATAGTCGATTGCCGAGACCGGGAGATGCTTCGGCCCTGAGGCATCGGCTGAGGCATGCGCCATGCCGGTCGCCGCCTGCACGATGGTGTCGTAGCCGCGCCGGTTGCGCCATGGG
>CAIUPC010000020.1 GCA_903900905.1 uncultured Acetobacteraceae bacterium | reverse complement strand
GCTATGAATCGTACCGATTCGAGCCGAGGGAAGCATTATTTTCCCCCGGCGTGGCTTATCCTGATGCCTATGCGGACAGGCCGGGCCATGACGAGTGAGGCAGGATCGCGCATATTCGTTTCCGCGATCTGTGAATCCGGTAGGGACAAGCCGGGCCATGACGTCGAGAGCATGAGTCAACCTCAAAGGCCCCTGGTATCAAACCTCCAACCGCCCCCGCATCACCGGCACGCAATTGCCCGCGATCGTCGCCAGCACCGCGCCCTCGGCGGTCTTGCGGGCGCCACCGATCAGCAGGCTGGGACGGCCCATCTCGATCCCCTGCTCAATCTCAAAATGCATCGCCACATCCTCCCCCGGTGCGAGGGAAACCATGAGCGCGGACAAAGCCGCGTTGGCGCTGCCGGTCGCCGGATCCTCCATGACACCACTCAGCGGGGCGAACATGCGCGTCCGCAGCCGGGTCGCATCGCCATCACGGCGCACATACAGGTGCAGCGCAAAGCGCAGCTCCATCCCCGGAAATTGTGCCGCCGCTTCCCGGAATGCGCCGATATCGGGTTGGGCCCGTGCCAGCGCCTCCAGGCTCGCGACCTCAGCCACCACGAACGGGGTCCCGACGGAGGCAACCAGTGGCGTGTGGGCATTGGTGAGGATGTCGTCCACCTGCAGCCCGGCGCAGGCGGCGAGCACCTCGGTCGGGATTCCGGTTGTCACCGTCAGGGACCGGGGCGCCGAAATGCGCGCGCCGGAAATCGCCTTATGCGCATCGCGCTGGATATGGACCCGCACCAGACCGGCCAGTTCTTCGAACGTGTAATGCTCCGGCGGGTTCGGGTCCTGGGTCGCGAGCACGAAGCCGGTGCCGACATTGGGATGCCCGGCGAAGGGCAACTCGGTGCGGGGGGTGAAGATGCGCACCTTGGCATGGTGCTGGGGATTATCCGGCGGCAGCACGAAGGTGGTTTCAGAGAGGTTGAACTCCCCGGCGATGGCCTGCATCTGCTCGCTGGTCAGGCCGCTCGCATTGGGAAACACCGCGAGCGGGTTGCCGCCGAAGCGCTGGTCGGTGAAGACGTCGACGGTCACGAAATCGAAGCTGGGCATGGGAACTCCCCTGAATGAGTTGACGCCCCATACCACAACCGACCAGCGCCTGCCTTGCGGCGGATCAATGCCCGTCCAGGAAACACCGGAGGATCGCGGTGCGCCCCGGGCCAGCCGAGCAACCCCAGAGCACAATTGGGTCAAGTTGACCCAATTGTGCTCTGGAAGTCTTTGTTTGGTCGCATGATTCACGCCGCCGTGTGGTTCCACCTCTGGCGATCATGCTCTAATCCGCCGCCAGATTCGGCGTCGGGTCCAACGGCAGCCCGCCATGGCCGGTCAGGCGCTCGCCCTCCGACCACATTTCGTAGGCCCGCTTCTTCATCGCCGGCAACACAGCGGCGACCGTGTCCAGATCGACATCCGCGGCGATGCCGGGATAGCCGGCGCGGTCGAGCATGGCGGCGAGTTTGCGGCCCTCCAACTGCTCGAACACCCAATCCAGCGGCTGCTCGACCAGCGTCATGTCCCAATAGATGCGGTGGTTCTTGTTGCGCGGGCCGTAGTGGTAATGCGCGCCGTCCCAGAAGCAGTCGAAAGCCAGGAGTTCGGTCTCCTCCACATAGGATTTGCGGGTGGAGCCGCCGATATCGCCCAGGACATGGATCGCCAGCCCGCCATCGCCGATGGGCAGGCGCCGCATCTCCAGCCCGAAGCGAATCGCCCCGGCTTCGAAGATGTCCGTCCCGCGATTGTGCTTCACCGTGTTGCGGCGGGAGGCGAACAGCTGCCGGGCGCAGGCCTCAACCTCCGGCAATGCCGCACGCACAGCGTCCATATCGGCTGCCTGGGCAATCGCCTTGTAGCCGGCGCGGTCCAGCATCTTCGGCAACTTCGCGGCCAGGGTGCGCACGGTCCAGCCGATGGGATTGCCGTCCACGACCGGGTCCATGCGATACAGCGCGCCGGTGCCGGCGGACTGGCGGTCCTCGCCGCCCAGCATCGCCGGGGCGGCAATCTTCAGATTGGGATTCTCCGGCCCATAGATGTAGCTCCGCTCGATGTCGAAGCAGTTGAAGCGCAGCAGCGCCGTCTCCCGCCCCATCACATCCGCCGCGACATCGATCGACACCCCCTGATCGGCATGATCCTGGATGTTGCCGTCCCACAGCTCATGCCGAACGATGAAGGTGATGGGGGCGGCGGAGATGCGCGTGCCCTGGGATGGTTGGGCCATGGTTTGGACGCTCCTTTGCTTGAGTCTGATGACAGACCGATCTCAGGCGATCCTGGCGGTTCGTCCTTGATCTGGATCAACGCCACATGCCGGTTGCCCATCGCCCCCCGCATGAGGGACACTCTTGGCAACCAATCATGAGGCCGCCCCGATGTCCCACGAAACCAACGCCATGGCGCAAATCCAGCGCCAGATCATGTGGAACCGCCTGATCGCGGTCGTCGAGGAACAGGCGCAGATCATGATCCGCACCGCCTTTTCCACCACCGTGCGCGAAGCGGGCGACCTGAGCGCCGGCATCTTCGACCGAAACGGCCGCATGATGGCGCAGGCGGTGACCGGCACGCCCGGCCATGTGAACTCCATGGCCGAAAGCGTGGGCCATTTCCTGAAGAAGTTCCCGCTGGAGACGATGAAGCCCGGCGATCACTACATCACCAACGACCCCTGGCTCGGCACCGGGCATCTGCATGACCTGACCGTCGTTACCCCCGCCTTCCATGATGGCGCCGCCGTCGGCCTGTTCGCCAATACCGCCCATGTCATCGATATCGGCGGCCTCGGCATGGGGCCGGAAGGGCGGTCGGTGTTCGAGGAAGGGATGTACATCCCCATCGTCAAATGCTTCGATCAGGGCGTCCCGAACGAGACGTTCTTCGATTTCATGCGCGCCGGCTCGCGTTTGCCGATCGAACTGGAGGGCGACATCTACTCCCTCTGCGCCTGCAACGACGCCGGGGCGCGGCGGCTGATCGAGATGATGGACGAGTTCGGGATGGACAGCCTGGACCCGCTGGCCAGCTTCATCTTCGACCTCTCCAGCCGCGCCACATTGGCCGAAATCGCCCGCCTGCCGCGCGGCACGTTCGGCGGCGAGATCTGGTCCGACGGTTACGAGGAACCGGTGAAGCTGCAGGCGGCGATGACCATCCTGGATGACGCGATCGAGGTCGATTTCGCCGGCACCTCCGGCCTGTCAGCGCGCGGCATCAACGTGCCCCCGGCCTATTGCCGCGCCTATGCCAGCTTCGGCATCAAATGCGTCGTCGCCCCCGAGATCCCCAACAACTGGGCGTCGTTGGCGCCGTTTCGCATGACCATCCCCGAGGGCTGCATCCTCAATGCCCCCCGCCCCTACCCCGTCTCGGTCCGCCACGTTATCGGCCATCTGCTGCCCGACCTGATGATGGGCTGCCTGCATCAGGCAGTGCCGGATCGCGTCACGGCGGAGGGCGCGTCGTCTTTGTGGAATCCCCCGCTGCGCGGCGGCTCCTCCGTCTCCGGCCAGGCCCGCGGCAACAAGCCGGTGATCGGCGATTTCGAGATCATCACCTTCAACTCCGGCGGCACCGGGGCACGGCCTTTAGCGGACGGGCTGGACGCGACCGCCTTCCCCTCCGGCGTGCGCACCATGCCGGTCGAGGCGACCGAGAACGTCGCCCCCGTCATCCTCTGGCGCAAAGAGCTCAAACCCGATTCCGGCGGTGCCGGCCGCACCCGCGGCGGTGTCGGCCAGATCATGGAGATCGCGACCAAAGGCGACCTCGAATTCGCGGTCAACGCGAGCTTCGACCGGATTGGCCATGCCCCGAAGGGCCGCGAGTCCGGGCTGGATGGTGGGCCGGGCGTGGTGACGATGAAGTCCGGCAAAGTCCTGCGCACCAAAGGCTATCAGGTCATCCCCGACGGCGATCGGCTTATCCTGGAACTGCCCGGCGGGGCGGGCATGGGCGATCCCACCACCCGCGATCCTGCTTTGG
>CAIUPC010000019.1 GCA_903900905.1 uncultured Acetobacteraceae bacterium | reverse complement strand
GGCGAGGAGCTTGAATTCCGCCGTCAGTTGCCCCCGCATGTCGTTGAAGGTGGCGATTTTTTCCACCGACAGCCGGCGTTCCTGATCCAGCGTTTCCTTCAGCGCCGCCAATTGTTCGCGCACGGCCGACAGCTCGGCCCGCGCGGTTTTGGCACCATCCTCGGCGGCTCCGAGCCGGGCCTGTAAATCCTGGTTCAACACCGACTCATTCCGATGCATCGCCCCCAGATCGGCTATCTTGGCTTCAAGCTGCGCGGTCTGGCGCGCCGCCGCATCCAATCGTTCCGTTTCGGCTTTCAGCGCATGTTCGGCCACGGACAACCGGGAACGGAGATCCGCGTTCACCTGTTCGACCCGCGACAACGCCTCCCGCCCGACCGCGAGGTCCCGCTCCATCTCGGTCCGGGTGCGCAATTCGGCCTCCAGCAGCGGCACGCGGCTGGCGGCTTCCGACTTCGCCGCGAGGTCGCGTTCGAGGCGCGTCTGCCGCTCCCGATTCTCGGCGATTTCGGCATCCAGGGCCTGGATCCGGCCGGGCATGTCGCCGCCGCGCTGTCCGCGCAGGAGCAGAACCATCAAGACGATCAGCGCGCACAGCACGGCCAGGAGCAGTAAATTCGTTACGGAATCCGGCATCATGAGGAAAGGGTCCGCCATCGGTTCGGCCGCTGCGTGTGTCGCGACGGGCATGGCGAAGTTTGGCACAATCCAGCCGGAGCGTCATCGCGCGGCGCCGGCGGGCGGAGGCCGATCAGTGCTTGATCAACAGGGCCATGATGCCGAAGCCGAGGGTCAGCATGCTGCCCATCATAATGCCGACGCGCAGTAGCAGCCGGGAGTCGCGATATTCGAGCGCGGCGGCGAATTCCCGCCGCATGGCCTTCATGTCGTCGCTCAAGACCATGATCATCGCCTTCAACTCCGTCCTGGTGCTGGCGAGGGATGCTTCCGTGTCGCGCCGGAGGGTGTCGAGGGATATTTGAAATTCCCGCCGGAGGGCGTCGATGGACGTTTCCATATCCCGCCGGAGGGTGTCGATGGATGTTTGCAATTCTCGCCGGCCGGACTCCATGGATGCTTCCAGCCCGCTGCGTGTCGCTTCCAGGTCGGACTTGGTCACAAGCTCGGCCATGATGAACTCCCGCGCCGCTTCCGCGTGAACTTCGGCCTCGGTGTTCGGTACGCCCCCATCGCGCAAGCGTTTGGCGAAGGCGAGGGAGTCGAATGCGAAGGCCATCTGGCACCCCTTTACCGTGAGAGCGCCCATTTGGCCATAAAATGGTTAACAAATCGTTGACGGCGATGCAGAAAACTGGCCGCTATTGTATGCAGTGTTGGATCTCGGGGCGCCGACGCCCCTTACAGATCGATCCGTGTCTCCAACCGCACGCAATCGTAATCAGCCCGCAGCGCGGTGCCGGTGCGGTCGAGCAGGCCGGCGTTCACCAGCGCCTCCACATCCTCATGCACGCGCCGGTAGTCGCGGCCGAGGGCAATCGACAAGGCCCGCACGCTGCGCGGCGGGTCGCGATGGACATGGCGCAGCAGCTCCAGCCGGCGCGGGGTCATGATATGGGCGAACAGTTCGAAACTGGCGAAGCCGATATGGCGTTCCGGCGCGTCGGGCGTGAGGTCGCCTTGCTCCGCCCGGTGCCAGGCATCGGCGAAGCGCCGGCCGATGGTGCCGAGCGTGTCGCCGAGATGGATGTGCAACGTCCGATCCAGGCGTGTGTCCTCGTGCGCTGAGAATGGCCCCTTCCATCATGGTCCGCGCGGGCGGATCACCCACGACGTCTGCCTGACACGCCCTGTTCGTTGCCGAAAAGCACGATCCGTTCCCCGGGGTAGCCGAAGAACAGGGCATATTCGAACCGGTGCCCCGACGCAGTGCTGTCCGGTTTAACGATTGAGTGATGGCGCTGATGTACTTTCGTCATGCTCGGGCTTGACCCTACCGCATTCACAGATCGCGGAAACGAATTTCGTCTGTCCTGCTCTATATCGTCATGGCCCGGCTTGTCCGGGCCACCTATCGCGGCACGGTGCGGGCGGGGTTGGCCCGGACAAGCCG
>CAIUPC010000018.1 GCA_903900905.1 uncultured Acetobacteraceae bacterium | reverse complement strand
GCCCCTCTCCTGGACCCCACCATGCCCGACCTGACCGACGAACACCGCCGCCTCCTGGGCACGATCCTGTTGGAACTCGACGACGAGGTCTTCGAGCACGAAGCCGTCCCCGATCCGACGGCCGAAGCCACCATCGCGCTGGCCCGCGACCTCGCCCCTGACGCCGCGCCGGAGCTGGTTGAACGCCTCCACACCGAAGCAGCCAACTATGGCTACGCCGCCGACAGCGTCCAGGCCAAAATAGCGGCCGATGGCGGCGCGATCCGCCACGGCTGGCGCCTGCGGGAATGGCCGGAGGTGCTGCTGACCGCCGAACCCCATGTCCTCTGGGTCGACCCGGCGGGCAAGAGCTGGGACATCGTGCCGGCGCTGACCAACGGCATCGAGTCGGTCTTCGTGCCCGCTCTCGACAACGTCGAACCAGGCCGGGGCAGCCTGTTCCGGGTCCTTTATGCCATCCCCGACCGCACCGCGATCATCGCCGAGCGCATCGCGGCGCTGAAACCGGGGCAGTTGGCGTATGAAACCCGGCGGGCGGCGAAAGCCGGGCTGAGCCTCACCGCCTGGATCGAGACCAAGTTGGGCGGGGACCCGGTGGCCGCCGGGCTCGCGGGCCTGATCGCCGCCTGCAAGGCCTATGGGCGCTGCATGCCGAAACTCCCGGACATGATAGACCCGAAGCCGGACGACTGGGACGACGTCGCGGAGGGTGAATACAAGCCCGAATATGGGCTCTATGACGCGGAGACCTATCTTATTGACGCCTCGATCCTCCGCCTCACCGCGGCGGATGCGATCCGCAAAGCCCTGCCGCAAAGCTGGCACGACCGTTGGAGCGACCTATGACCCCCACTATCGACGCCGACCGGCTGTGGCAATCGATCATGGATCTGGCGGCGATTGGGCCGACGGCGGAGGGCGGCAGTTGCCGCATGGCGCTGACCCCGGAGGACGCCGAAGCGCGGGCGCTGTTCCTGCGCTGGTGTGAACCGCTCGGCCTGCATCTGGAGCGTGACGCTATCGGCAACATGTTCCTGCGCCGGGAGGGGACGGACCCCAATGCCGCCGCCGTCGCGTTTGGCAGCCACCTCGACACCGTGCCCACGGGCGGGCGGTTTGATGGGATTTTCGGGGTGATGGCGGGGCTGGAGGTGATCCGCGCCCTCGACGCCGCCGGCATCCGCACCCGCGCGCCGCTGGAACTGGTGAACTGGACCAATGAAGAAGGCAGCCGCTTCCGCCCGGCCATGATGGGCAGCCGGGTGTATGCCGGGGAGCTCACGCTGGAAACGGCTTTGGCCACGACCGACGACAACGGCGTGTCGGTCGCGCAGGCGCTGCGCGACAGCGGCCAGGCGGGCGGCCTGACCCCCTCCCCGCGCGGCTGGGCCTGCTGGCTGGAGGCGCATATCGAGCAAGGTCCGGTGATGGAGGCGACCAACACCGATATCGGCATCGTCACCGGCACCATGCATGCCCGCTATTTCCAGCTCACCATCACCGGCGAGCCCAGCCATGTCGGCCCCACCACCATGGACCGCCGCCGCGACAGCCTGGCGGCGACGGCGGAAATAATTCTGGCGGTGGAGCGGATCGCTTTGGCGTCGGAGCCGGGCGGGCGGGCCTCGGCGTCGTGGATCGAGAATTTTCCCAATGCCCGCGGCAATGTGCCGAACGTGACCCGGCTGCATTGCGACGTGCGCCACGACCATGCGGCGACCGCGATCGCGATGGAGGCCTCGATGCGCGCGGCTTTGGACGAAATCGCGACGCGGCGGCGGGTGCGGATCGACGTCGATCCCTATGCCACGTTCGGGCCGATCGCGTTTGATCAGACGCTGGGGAATGTGCTGCGGCGGCAGGCGGAGAGCCGGCAGTTGACCACGCGCGACATGACGGCGGCGGCGGGGCATGACTCCGTTTTGAT
Organism: uncultured Acetobacteraceae bacterium; assembly: GCA_903900905.1. Taxonomy (GTDB): domain Bacteria; phylum Pseudomonadota; class Alphaproteobacteria; order Acetobacterales; family Acetobacteraceae; genus Rhodopila. Next base: position 13,385 of record CAIUPC010000018.1, on the reverse strand, counting down.
CGCGCCATTGTGCCCGAGCGCGATGTTATTTGTTCCGAGTGTTGGCGGGATAACGCATAATCCGGCGGAATATTCGACCAAAGCGCAGGTGGCGGCGGGGGCGCAGGTGATGCTCGACGCGATTCTGCAGCTGGCGGGTTAGGCCACACGCGACGGGACCAAACGGATGCTGAACGCCGATACGCTGCTGACCGCGATCCGGGATCATGCCGAGGCCCTGACGGCGCAACGGGCGGAGCGGCAGCGGCGGCGGGTGCTCGACCCCGCCGATTTCGTGGCGTTGCGGGACCTGAACCTGCATCTGGCGGCGGTGCCGGTGGAGTATGGCGGGTTTTACGAAAGCTTTGGCCGATCGATCCGGCCTTTGTGCGAGATTTACCGGGTGCTTGCATCCGGCGATTCGTCGGTGGCGCTGTCGGCTTCGATGCATCCCTCGGTACTGTCGTTCTGGCGGGATACGCCGCTGCCGGACTCCGGCGCCGCGGCGTGGGAGGCGCAGAAGCGTGCCGCTTTCAGCACCGCGGTCGCGGGCCACTGGTGGGGCACGGTGATGTCGGAGCCAGGCTCGGGCGGCGATGTGGCGAAGACCCGGGCGACCGCGCGCTGGGATGGCGCTGGCTGGCGCATCAGCGGGGAGAAGCATTTCGGCAGCGGATCGGGCGTGACCTCGTTCATGGTTACGGTCGCGGTGCCGGAGGGTGAAGCCGATCCGGTACAGTTTTACATCGATACGCGGGGCGTGGCGTGGGATGGGTCGAGCGGCATGACGCTGACCGCGCCCTGGGACGGGCATGGAATGACGTCGACCAACAGCCATGGGTTCCGGTTCACGGATTTCCCGGCCACGCGGTTCGCCTGGCCGGGCTCGTATCGTTCGCTCTCGGAACGGGCCGGGGGCGCGGGCGGGATTGTCTATACCTCCGTCATCGTCGGAATCGTGGACGTGACGATGGCCACCATGCGGGACTACTGGCGCAAGCGCGGCGCGCCCGGCTCGTTGCGGGCGTTTGAGAAGATGGAATGGGTGAACGCGCATAAGGAGGCCTGGCTGCTGCATCAGGCCTGGGAGGGGGCTTTGACCGCGCTCGAGACCCAGGTCCAGCCGCGCCATGCGGCCGCTCTGGCCAAAGCGAATATCGCGGAGCTGGCGGAATCGATCCTCAATCGCCTGAGCCGGATGTCCGGCGGCAGCGCCTATAGCCGCAGTTCACCGCTCGGCTTCTGGCTGGAGGATGTGCGCGCCGCCGGCTTCCTGCGCCCGCCCTGGGCGCTGGCGGCGGAGGGGCTGTTCACCATGAGCTGGGGCAAGGACGCGTTGGGGTTCTGGTGAGCGGTGCCGGGTGAGCCCCACGACCATCCGCGCCGCCACCCGCGTGATCGCCGGCACATCCACCGTGTTTGGCCAGCGATCGTCTGGCAAACCCATCACCGACGCTACCAACGATGCATACCTAACTCATTCTGACATTGGACGAATGATGCCGAAAGCTCTGGAATTTCGATACGTGAGCCATGCTCGATCAGAATAAGGGTATAATCGCCCCGAGTCGGGCGATGTTCCGGATGCCATGAGTGCAAACGCATCGAAATCGTGTTTTTACCCACGCTGACGATCGAGCGAATGGCATCGAACTCGAACACCCGATGTGGGTTTTGTAGTTTGCCGAATATCCAAAAATGAACTGGCCCATAAATTTCGAATTGAAGAGCCCCAGAACCCTGTAGGTTCGCATCATCGCACATATCCGATTCGTTCCATCCCGGAAGGATCTGAATCAGTACGCCCGATCCGGACACAATCGGCGTGATACGCCCCAGAGCCTTCGGGGAGACCGTCCGGTTCACAGTCGTGGGCATTTCCTCGCAGCGGTAGATATTTGTCGTCTTTCCCGATGCATCGCCCATTGGCGGCAGGAATATCATATGTGTTCTATCGACAACCTTGATCCGCAGCACCGACGGCGATTTCGATTCGTCACGCGGCTGTAGTGCCAGAGAGTAAATATCGCCGTCAGCAGTCAAACCCGAGACCCGCACGGCAGTGAACAAATCGGGAGGTTCGAATTGGAGGATACGCCCACCGGTCTTTCTGAACTCGAACTATATTTGGTTTTAGATATAATCAGGGGATGTGCAGCGCTTACCCTCGGGGTTCCGACCGATCGACCATAGCCCCTCAAGGTATGCCCACGCCGCCTGTTGTTCCCGATCGGCGCGGGCATCGCTGCTGCCTGTCAAGAGCATAAGGATGCCGAGCAGGATACGAATCACAATTGTTGTACCGTTTTGGGATGTGCTTAAGGTGTCAGCCGGCATAGATGTCCGCCAAAGCGATCGAAATGCCGGGAGGCTCGAGTGCGATCTCGCCTTCCGTTACGATCCTCGTTTCGATTCCACGGCTGTCGTCCCGGCGGCGGTGATGGATAGCCCGAGGTCGGTCGGCCCAAAAGATCAGATAATGTCGTACAGACGGCAACTGGAAATAGGCAGCCAACTTACGGGTCAGATCGTTGCTCTGTGTCCTCGGCGACAGTACCTCTACGACGATCACGGGATCCGGCACGACGATCGCGTCCGGTGGCAGTGGCGGCCCACACCGCACCACGACGTCCGGCTCGAAATCGCTGTCGCCAACCTCGACAGTCATGCCATCGGCGTAAACATGACAGCGCAGGCTGGCCGCGGCGACAGCTCGCCGCAAAGTTAGCCAAGCCAATGACTTTGTATCGACGTGGCTCGCACGTTCCGGCGCTATCGCAACGACGACACCCTCGACCCGTTCGAACCGCCCACCCGGCTGCTCTTCCACCCATTGGCGGTATGCCTCGCGAGACATGCGAAGCTCGGAATCGAGAGAAACCGCGACGTTCGCCATTCAGGTACTCCTGGGCTGCCAGCCTGTTATATAAGCCGCCCTGCCCCGCTTCAACGTCTTTAGCCCCCTTCCATCATCAAGGCGCTGCACTACGCCGCGCGGAGACCGCCGGTACAGCCCAACGGCCGACGCAGCCGCCATCGTGCTCGGCCGCCCACCAACCCTCGGCACGTTCCGGGTCGGCCAACGCCATGTCTTCCTGCTGGAACACCAGCCGGCGCACCATGACACCCAGACGGCATGCACCGGCCGCCCAGCACAGCTGATCAGGGTCGGCGTCTCGCATCTCGCGCAACGGGCCCTTGCAAGGATCGTCGATCACGTGGGGACCAATATCAGTCGCACAGATATTGCTGGCGCTCCGGGCATAGACCATCGGGTTTACTTGCCTTGGCGCGGCGTTTACCGCGTCAGTCCCACGACCATCCGCGCCGCCCCCGCCGCAACCCGCGTGATCGCCGGCACATCCACCGTGTCCGGCCAGCGGTCGTCTGGCAAATGAAACCAGGCATTGGTTCCGACCAGTGTCACATACCGGCCGCCGGTGTGATGGATGTCCCGCGTCTCCCCATTCGGGACCAGCGTTGTCGGCGCCATCGTATCGGGGGGCTGCCCGGCCTCGGTCAGGGCCGCGCGCATCGCCCCGCGCAAGGCCTCGTCGGGGGAGACGACTGACAGCGCGCCGCCGGCCGCGCCGATATTGGCGCCGTAATGCACCCAGACCGCGCCGCCCGGCTGATCCCAGCCCTGCCGGCGGGCGCAGAAATCATCCAGGCCGAGATGGCCGAGTTCATGCCCGCTATTGGCGGTCAGGATCACATCGCAAGCGGGCGGCGCGGCCAGCAAGGCGCGCAGGGTTTCGAGCCAGCACACCAGCCCGCCGCCGCGCTCCGCCGTTGATTGCCACCAGGAACTGCGGGGCGTCATGACGACGACCGGTGGGTGCGCGGGATCGCTCCCCTTCACGGTGACGACGATGTTGCGGGCCTCGGTGCGGGTGCGGACGCTTTCCGACACCAGCCGGGCCGGTTGGCCGTCCGCCAGGATGGGGCCGGTATCGATATGGATCGATGGCGCACCATATGCCGTGCGAAACTGTTCGGCGTTGAGCAATCCCAGCCCTGGCTTCGCGCCCGAGCACCGGATCACCAGCGCCCGGTGTTGGCCGGCTTCGCGCAGCCGGCGGTATTCCCCGGTATAGACCGCCCAGGGTGCCAACCCGGCAACCGCGATGCCGTCCGGCACGCCCAGCTGGCCGACGACCCCCGAGGTCGGCGGCGCATCAAACACCGGCACGCCCGCGATGCGCGCGCCGCCGATCTCCAGATAGCATTCGCCTGGGTCGAGCCGATCGAACAGGAATGATTCGACGGTGACGGCGGCGCCCATCGCGGCGGCCTCGGCTGCCACCCAGTCGGCCCCGGCGTGATCGCCTTCGGTGCCGGTCCGATGCGGTCCCTGGGAGTCCCAGGCGCGAAGCCAGGCCGCCGCCCTGCCCTGCTGAACCATGCTGAGCCCCCTTGCCGGTTGGTCGCGCCTCAGCCCCGGGCGAGCCGCGTGGTCTGATCATACTCCGGCAGGGGAAGGGTCATGCCAAGTCTCGCCGGCACCAGTTCCCCCGCCTCGATCACGGCGCGGCGGGTGCGAGCTGCCATCCGATCCGCGCGTTCAGCCGCTGTCACGGAGAACATCCCGACAGAACGTGACCGCCGTGACGATATGAGTGGAGCCGAAGGCTAAGCGTGACAACAACCCCGCGCGCTTGTCGCCGGTCACGAGATAATCGACGCGAGCCCCCGCCGCCAAAGCGAGAAGCCAGGCATCATTGGGATCGGCGGTGTCAGGAAAGTCCGTGAGACCCTCAACCATCAACGCATCACGGAGTTGATTGACCATCCGCCCGACCCGATGCCTTGGCAGGGATGCCTTGAACTTGGGATAGCGGCCTACTCTGCGAATTTCGTCGAATTGAATTTCGCAGGTCACCAGCTCGAATCGGCTTGCACGCCACGCCGCGAAGATTCGAGCGGGTGGACCATTTTTGGAAATTAACGCGCTGAACAGGATATTCGTATCCAAAACGACACGCATCAGTGTCGGCGCGCCCAATCCACCGCTTCGTCGATCAGTGCTTCGAGGTCGGCGGGATCGACGCCTGCGGTCAGGTTTTGCATGTGCCTTACCTCCCGCGCCAGGCCGGGCGTTACTACGAGCACGCCGACCGCGCCGGGACGTACCGGCCTGGATGCCTGCTCTGGAGCCTGTGCGGGCGACCGCGTGACTGGGCGTGCCATCTTGTTCATGATCGGTTTATAGACCGCTCATCCGCTGAAAACCACCGCTTTTGCTTTCCGTCCCGCGGCTTCCAAACGCTCGAATATGATCGCATGGTGTTGCAAACATGACGTGGCTCACGGACGACGCTGCGGAACGCGAGGCATCACGCCGCCACGCCCACCCGCATCTCCACACGTAAGCCCGCCGCCACCGCCATATTGACCAGGGTATCCAGGCTGAAAACCCCGATCTTCCCACGCATCAGGTCCGAGACGCGGGGTTGCGTCACCCCAAACACCTTCGCGGCCTGGCCCTGGGTCAGACCTTCGCCGGCGATATGGTCCTTCAGCGCCATCATCAGCGAAGACCGAAGGCGCATGTTTTCCGCCTCCGCCGGTGTGTCTTCAATCGCGTCCCACACGCTGGCGAACCGTTCGTTGCTCATCCTCGTAACTCCTTCACCAGGTCCCGATAGCGTCGTTCGGCCAGGTCCAGGTCAGCTTTTCGGGTGGCCTGGGTCTTCTTCTGAAAGCAGTGCAGAACGTAGACGGCATCCGCCAGCCGGGCCACGTCAATCACCCGGAACGCCCCGTCATCCTCGCGGATCCGGATTTCCCGAACGCCTTGCCCGACGGTACTCGTCGGTTTCCAATCGTCCGGATCGCGTCCTTGCTGCACGAGATCGATCTGATATCCCGCTTCCCGCCGGGCGGCGGCTGGAAACGACCGGAGATCGTCCAGGGAACCACCGCGAAACGCGACCGGTTTGGATCGCTCCGTCATGCGGCAATACATACAAAATATTGTATGGAAACACAACCCCCCGCTTGACGGGACTCCCCCCAACCGGCAACCACTCAACCCGTGTTTTACCGTCGCAAACATCTGCTGGCGATCGAAGGCCTGCACCCGCCCGAAATCGGCCATCTGCTCGAACTGGCCGACAGCTATGTGCTGTTGAACCGGTCCGGCAAAACCCAGCGCGACCTGCTGCGCGGGCGCACGCTGATCAATCTGTTTTTTGAGGACTCGACCCGCACCCGCACCAGCTTCGAGCTGGCCGGCAAGCGGCTGGGCGCCGATGTGATCAACATGTCGGTCTCGACATCGAGCGTGAACAAGGGCGAAACCCTGCTCGACACGGCCGCCACCCTGAACGCCATGCAATGCGACCTGCTGGTGGTGCGGCATAACCAATCCGGCGCGCCCAATCTGCTGGCGCGCAAGGTCGATGCCTCCGTCATCAATGCCGGCGACGGCACGCATGAGCACCCGACCCAGGCCCTACTGGACGCGCTGACGATCAAGCGCCGCAAGGGAAGGATCGAGGGGCTGACGGTCGCCATCTGCGGCGACGTGCTGCATTCCCGCGTGGCGCGCTCGAACATCCATCTGCTGACCACCATGGGCAGCCAGGTCCGCGTCGCCGGCCCGCCCACGCTGATGCCGGCGGAGGTCGCCAAATTCGGCGTCACCGTCTTCCACGACATGAAGGAAGGCCTCGCTGGCGCCGATATCGTGATGATGCTGCGCCTGCAAAAGGAACGCATGACCAGCAGCCTGGTGCCGAGCGAGCGCGAATATTTCCGCTTCTGGGGCCTGGACGCGGAGAAACTCGCTTTCGCCAAACCGGACGCTTTGGTGATGCATCCCGGCCCGATGAACCGCGGCGTGGAGATCGACAGCGCCGTGGCCGACGACCCCGTGCGCAGCGTGATCAAGGAACAGGTGGAGATGGGCGTGGCCGTGCGCATGGCCGTGCTCGACACTCTGTCCCGGGGCGATGGCCGCAATGATGCGTGATACCCTCTTCACCAATGTCCGCATGATCGGTGAAGGCACCGACATCCAGGGCGACCTGCTGGTCCGTGACGGGCTGATCGCCGATTTTGGCCTGGCGCTGGGCCGACCGGACGGGGCTGAGATCATCGCCGAAGACGGCGCCATTCTGTGCCCGGGCCTGGTCGATATGCGCGCCGCGCTTGGCGAGCCCGGCTTCGAATACCGCGAAACCATCGCCTCCGCCGCCGTGGCCGCCGCTGCTGGTGGGATCACCACCCTCGCCTGCCTGCCGAATACGATGCCGGCGATCGACGATCCCGCCTTGGTGCATATGCTGCGCACCAAGGGCGAGGAAACCGGCAGCCTGACCATCCTGCCCTATGGCGCCGTGACCCGCGGCTGCCGGGGGGAGGAAATGGCCGAACTCGGCCTGCTGCGCGAAGCCGGCGCGGTGGCTTTCACCGATGGCTCCCGCGCCATTGCCTCCAGCCGGCTGATGCGGGTGGCGCTGTCCTATGCCCGCGGCTTCGGCGCCCGGATCATCCAGCACCCGGAAGACCCTGTACTGGCCGCTGGCGGTGCCGCGACCGAAGGCGATCAGGCCAGCCGCCTGGGCCTGCCCGGCATTCCCGCCGCGGCCGAGGCGATCATGGTCGCGCGCGACATCCGCCTCGCGCAGTTGACCGGCGGGTCGGTGCATTTCGCGCATATCTCCACCGGGGAGGCGCTGGACCTGATCCGCCGCGCCAAGGACGCCGGGCTGAACGTCACCTGCGACACCGCGCCCCCCTATTTCGACCTGAACGAGACCGCGATCGGGGAATTCCGCACCTACCAGAAACTCTCCCCGCCGCTGCGCAAGGACGAGGATCGCCGCGCCGTCGTTGCCGGGCTGGCGGATGGGACGATCGATGCCATCGCCTCCGACCACCGGCCGCGCGATACCGACGATACCCGCCTGCCCTATGCCGTGGCCCCGCCCGGCGGCGCCGGTCTGGCGACGCTGCTGGGGATCACGCTGGGACAGGTGCATAATGGCAATCTGCCGCTGGCGCAGGCGATCGACCTGCTGACCGCCCGCCCCGCCCGGCTGCTGGGCGCCAAAGGCGGGCATCTGGCCAAGGGCGCACCCGCCGATTTGTGCCTGTTCCACCCCGACCGCATCTGGAAGGTCGAGGCCGGCAAGCTGCCCGGCAAAGCCCAGAACACTCCTTTCGACGGCCGCGCGCTGGAGGGCAAAGTCCTCGGCACCTGGAAAGCCGGTCGGCGGGTCTTTGGGGCATGAGCGGCCTATTGCTTCTCCCCCTCCCCTTGCGGGAGGGAGTTAGGGGGAGGGGTGATATGGCACGGTTTCCGGGGATGACCCCCTCCCCCCACCCCCCTCCCGCGAGGGGAGGGGGAGTGTTGGCGGGTCACTATTCGCTCCCTGCCCTGTCATGACCGCCGCCCTCTTCATCCTGTTTGGCTATGTCTTCGGCGCGATTCCCTTCGGCCTGCTGCTGACTCAAATGGCGGGCCTCGGCGACATCCGCGCCATCGGCTCCGGCAACATCGGTGCGACCAACGTGCTGCGCACCGGCAACAAGAAGCTGGCGGCGGCGACGCTGCTGCTGGACGCGCTGAAAGGCGCGGCGGCGGTGATGCTGGCGCGGGCTGTGCTTGGGGAGGAAGCCGGGCTCTGGGCCGGGCTGGGCGCCGTGCTCGGGCATTTGTTTCCGGTCTGGCTGGGCTTCAAGGGCGGTAAGGGCGCGGCGACCGGCTATGGGGTGCTGCTTGCGATCGCATGGCCGATTGGCCTGGCGTGCCTGGCGGTCTGGGCCATCGTGGCCAAACTCAGCCGGCTTTCCTCCCTCGCGGCGCTGGTCTCCTTCGCCTCAGCGCCGATTTTTGCATTTTTCGTCGGAAATATGGGCGTTCTTAAGCTTTCCTTAACAGTCGCCGTGCTTGTCTGGGCTCGCCACCACGCCAACATCAGGCGGCTGCTCGCCGGGACCGAACCCCGTATCGGCCAAAGCAGCCCGCCCAAGGCGTGACCCTGGCCCGCCGGCGCTGATGCCGGCGGCATGGAAGGACGCCTGCGGTGCATAGCGCGAAACATCAGCCACAGACCATGATCGACGCCCTGCGCCTGGTGCGCACGGAAGGCGTCGGGCCGATCACCCACCGGCGATTGATGGGACGTTATGGGAGCGCGGGGGCGGCGCTGGAGGCGTTGCCGCACCTGACCCGTGCCGGCGGACGCCATCGCCCGCCCAATATCCCCTCGATCGACGACGCCGCGCGCGAGATCGATCGCGTCGCCGCGCTCGGTGGTCGGCTTATATTTATAGGCGAGCCCGGCTACCCGCCGTTGATGGCTTTGCTGGAGGATGCGCCACCCTGCCTGATGGTCCTGGGTGACGCTGCCTTGCTGCACAAGCCCGCGATCGCGATTGTCGGCGGGCGCAATGCCTCCGCCAATGGGCAGAAACTGGCGGAGGGTCTGGCGGCGGAGCTGGCCGCGCATCTTGTCGTGATATCCGGCCTGGCGCGCGGCATCGACGCGGCGGCGCATAAGGGGGCGCTGAGCACTGGCAAGACCGTCGCGGCCATCGCTGGCGGCCTGGACGTGGCCTATCCGCCGGGACACGAAGATTTGCAGCGGAAAATCGCCGAGACCGGCGCGCTGGTGACCGAGGCGGCGCCGGGAACCGTCCCGCAGGCCCGCCATTTCCCCCGCCGCAACCGCATTATCGCGGGATTGTCGCTCGGGGTCGTGGTGATCGAGGCGGCGCCGCGTTCGGGCAGCCTGATCACCGCCGGCATCGCGCAGGACCTGGGGCGGGAAGTTTTCGCGGTACCAGGTTCGCCGCAGGACCCGCGCTCACGCGGGGCTAACGATCTGCTACGCCAGGGCGCGGTGATGACCGAAAGCGCGGCCGATATTCTGGCGAATCTGCCGTTGCTGACAGCAAATCTCTCACCATCGCGGCAGGGCCGTAACCGGGTTCTGGCGGCGCAGGCGGCGGCCGGAATCACGTCCGAAGATCCGCCAAAGGTACCATCGGAGGTGCGGGATGCCGTGGTCGCGTTGCTGGGTCCCGCACCCACCGCTGTTGACGACCTGTTGCGTCGCTGCCAGTTCTCTGACGCCGCTGTGATGGCGGCGCTGCTGGAGCTGGAACTCGCGGGCCGCGTCGATACGCTGCCGGGGAACCGGGTCGCCTTGTCGCTGAGCCCTGATTCGCCGCTTTTTTCCACGGATGCCCATGTCTGACGTTGTCGTCGTCGAGTCACCCGCCAAGGCCAAGACCATCAACCGTTACCTCGGGGGCGGTTACACGGTGCTGGCCAGTTTCGGCCATGTCCGCGACCTCCCGCCCAAGGATGGCAGCGTCCGGCCGGAGCAGGATTTCGCCATGGACTGGGAATCCGATCCCCGTGGCGAACGCCAGGTCAGCGCCATCGCCAAGGCGCTGAAGGGTGCCAAGACGCTCTATCTGGCAACCGATCCGGATCGTGAGGGCGAAGCGATCTCCTGGCATGTGCGGGCCATGCTCGAAGACAAGCGCCTGCTGAAGGGCGTGACCGTCCACCGCATCACCTTCAACGAGATCACGCGCAACGCCATCCAATACGCCATCAAGCACCCGCGCGAACTCGATCAGCCGCTGATCGAGGCCTATATGGCGCGCCGGGCGCTGGATTATCTGGTGGGCTTCACCCTGTCGCCGGTGCTGTGGCGGAAACTGCCGGGCAGCCGCAGCGCCGGGCGCGTGCAATCGGTGGCGCTGCGCCTGATCTGCGATCGCGAAGCCGAGATCGAGGTCTTCCGCAACCGCGAATACTGGACGATCGAGGCGGTGTTCCTCACCCCCTCCGGCGCGCCCTTCACGGCGCGGCTGACGCATCTGAACGGCAAAAGGCTGGATCAGTTCGACCTGAACAACGCGGCTTTGGCGGAAGCGGCCAAAGCGGCGGTGCAGGCGGGGTCGTTCAGCGTCAACTCGGTGGAGCGCAAGCGGGTCCGGCGCAATCCGCCGGCGCCGTTCACGACCTCCACCTTGCAGCAGGAAGCGTCGCGCAAGCTGGGCTTCGGGGCGCAGCAGACGATGCGCCTCGCGCAGCAGCTGTATGAAGGGATCGAGATCGACGGTGAGACCACCGGCCTGATCACCTATATGCGCACCGACGGCGTGCAGATGGCCGGCGAAGCGGTATCGTCCATCCGCGCCCATGTCGCGGACGCCTATGGCCCGAACTACATCCCGGCGGCGCCGCGGGAATATGTCAGCAAGGTCAAGAACGCGCAGGAAGCGCATGAGGCCATTCGCCCCACCGATGTCGCTCGCACCCCGGACAGCCGGCTCATCGGCCTGTCGAGCGACCAGCGGCGCCTGTACGAGCTGATCTGGAAGCGCGCCGTGGCCTCGCAGATGCAGTCGGCTGAACTGGACCAGGTCGTGGTCGATGTGGCCGACGGCAAGGGCCAGACGCTGCGCGCGAATGGCTCGATCGTCGCCTTCGACGGCTTCCTGAAGCTCTACCGGGAGGACACCGACGAGGACACAACCGGCGCCGCCGCCGAAGAAGACAACCGCATGCTGCCGCCCATGGCGGCCAAGGACCCGGTCAAGCGCGGCGACGTCAATGCGTTGCAGCACTTCACCCAGCCGCCGCCGCGCTATTCCGAAGCCAGCCTCGTCAAGAAAATGGAAGAACTCGGCATCGGCCGACCGTCGACCTATGCCTCGATCCTGTCGGTGCTGCAGGATCGCAAATATGTGAAGCTCGACAAGCGCCGCTTCGTGCCGGAAGACCGCGGCCGCCTGGTCACCGCCTTCCTGGTCAGCTTCTTCGAACATTACGTCGATACCGGCTTCACCGCCGGGCTGGAGGAGAAGCTCGACGACATCTCCGCCGGCCAGCGCGACTGGCGCCAGGTGATGCACGCCTTCTGGGACGAGTTCTCCAAGGCGGTCGAGCAGACCCGTGAGCTGAAGATCACCGACGTGATCAACGCGCTGGATCAGGACCTCGGCCCGCATTTCTTCCCGGCCCGTGACGATGGATCCGATCCCCGCGTCTGCGCCGCCTGCGGCAAGGGGCGGCTGGGGCTGAAACTGGGGAAATACGGCAGCTTTATCGGCTGCTCCAACTATCCCACCTGCCAGTTCACCCGCCGGCTGGCGATCGACAACGCCGAAGAGGGCGGCGACACGCTGAAAGAGGGCATGCGCGTCCTCGGCAGCGATCCCGACACCGGGGAGGAAATCACCGTCCGGCGCGGGCCCTATGGCCTGTATGTGCAGCAGGGGGAGACCAGCGAGGACAAGAAGGTCAAACCCCGCCGTACCTCGCTGACGCGGGGCATGGATGGCGATCAGATCACGCTGGAACAGGCGCGCGGCCTGCTGTCGCTGCCGCGCCTGATCGGTATCCATCCGGAAACCCAGGAGAAAATCGAAGCCGGTATCGGCCGCTTCGGCCCCTATGTGAAAATGGGCGCGATTTTCGGGTCGCTGGACAAAGACGACGACGTGCTGGTCATCGGCCTCAATCGCGCCGTCGATCTGGTCGCGAAGAAGATGGCGAGCGTGCGGACCATCGGCGATCACCCCGCCGACAAGGCGCCGGTGTCGGTGCGCAAGGGCCGGTTCGGGCCTTATGTGCAGCACGGCATGACCGTGGCCAATCTGCCGCGCGGCGTGATGATGGAAGACGTGACGCTGGCCGAGGCGGTGGCGCTGCTGGCCGAGAAGGGCAAGCAGCTGAAACCGCGCGGCGGCGCGGGGCGCAAGGGCGGCAAGGCCGCGCCCGCCAAGGCACCGCGCAAGGCGGCGGCGAAGATGGCGGCGGCTGAGACTCCGGACGCGCCCAAAAAGGCCGCCGCCCCCAAGAAAGCCGCGGCCAAAAAGTCACCGGCGAAGAAAAAAGCCGCCGCCGGCAAGAAAGCCGCCGCGAAAGCGCCGGCGAAGCAAGCCGCGGCGTAGACATCAGGCGGGGTGTGGCTCACATGCCACATCGGCGCTCGCAATCACCGGCCAAGGTTGGGCTTGTACCGATCATCCCGGGATCATGTGGTACGATAGTCCCACACTGTGTCGGTGCCGCGCTGGCATGAGATGATCGGGGCAGGCCCGGTCATGGCGCGGGGTTGGGCACAAAATGATGGTCCCATGTCCCGTATTCCCCTCCTCTGATGGCCAAAAAAATCCCGCAGCGCGGCAAGAAGCGCGCCCGCCCCGGCTTTCCCGACCGTTCGGCGAAGCCCGCGCGCCGCTATGGCCCGGTGCTGCCGGAAACCGCGATCGTGCAGATCAGCGGCACCGACCCGGATGGCGATGCGCTGGCGCGGCTGATCGACTGGGACGCCGAGTCGGGACCGCCACCGATCATTCATATGCGGCCGGAGCAGCCGGGGCGGCCGGCGCTGGCGCCGGGGGAACGGGTGCTCGCCCGGCTGTCGCCG
>CAIUPC010000017.1 GCA_903900905.1 uncultured Acetobacteraceae bacterium | reverse complement strand
GTTTGATCGACGCCGGCCGGATGGTCGGATCGAATAGCAGGAGCGTGGCATCCAGGTGGGCAAGATCGCCTCGAACCTGATGCAAGCGGCGCTCAAGGTCGGAGACCGAACCGGCTAACTCGGCGCGTTTCTCGACCAGAGCGTGAATGATGATTGACTGTGCCATACCTCGGAAGGTAGGCTAAAACCGTGTCAAAATCAGCAGGTTGCGTTTTGCGTTTGCGCCATAATACCGGGTTTTTCCGCAACCGCGCCTTATCCTGGCACCTATCGCTACAAGCCCAGCCATGACGAAACGAGGGACCTGCCCAAATGCCCTGGCGCTCCCCAAGATGCTTGGCGCGGGAACTCAGGGCATGATACGAACATATCATGAACACACCGAACCCCAAAGCGCGCACCGCGCCCCATCCAATCGCCCTCGCGATGTTTCCAACACAACAGCCCATGCGCCGTGAGGCCACGCTGCGCACAACCAGCTGCCTCTCCTCCCGGCCGCCATTGCCCCAGACCCCGGCCGAGGTCCTCCGCCAGATTTTCAACCGCTGGCCCGAATTTTCGACAGTCGCGCAGACGGCGCTCAACGCGGCCCGCCCCGGTCACCGGGAACACCCCATACGCCGTGAGCCAGACCCACAATCCCAACCGCCGACACCGGAAACGCAACCGGAAAAGCCCATGCACCGTGAGCCGGCCCCCGGCCCCCTGCGCAACGGCAACCCGCGCGGCAACCCCAACAGCGCCCCCCGCTGCGGCGCGAAGACCCGGCTGGGCTGTCCCTGCAAAGGCCCGGCGATGAAGAATGGCCGCTGCCGGATGCATGGCGGCGCCGCCACCGGCCCGAAAACGGAAGAAGGGCGCGCCCGCATCGCCGCCGCCCGTACCACCCACGGCCGCTATAACGCCGAAGCCAGGGCGGCCATCGCCCGCTCCCGCTGCATCCTCGAACGCGGCCGTGTTCTTTGCGCTGTGGCCGAGACCGGCCTGCCGCTCGAAGCGCTCCCGCCGCTGATCGATCAGATCCGCGGCAACACCCCTTGCACCGTGAGCGACGGCCCGCTCGCGCTCATGACCGTCGAGCTGACGCGCACCGAGGGCATCCGCCTGGCGCGCCTGATCCGCGAAAACACCCCATACGCCGTGAGCGCGGCGGTGCCCGCCGAACCTACCCAGCCCGGCGCTGCTTCTCCCGCTTCTGCCGCGGCGCCGCGCCGCCCTTGGCGCGATCCAGCACGAAGCGCTCATAATCATCCATATCGCCCTCGAACGGCGCGATCGTCCCATCCGCCGCCAGCCACAGCCGATCGGCTACCAGCTCCATCAACGACCGGTCATGGGTAATGAGGATCACCGCCCCCTGGTAATCGTTCAGCGCATCCAGCAGCGCCCGGCGGCTATCGATGTCCAGATGGTTGGTCGGCTCATCCAGGATCAGCAGATGCGGCGCCGCCATGGCGACGAGATTGAGCAGCAGCCGCGCCCGCTCCCCGCCCGACAGATTCTCGACCGTGGTGGATTGCTTGTCGAAATTGATCCCCCAATGCGCGAGGCGGGAGCGGTATGAGGTCTCGTTATCCTCCGGCCGATCACGGCGGATGATGTCGAGGGCGGTGTCGTTCGGGTCCAGGGCCTCGATCTGATGCTGATGAAACCAGCCGACTTTGATCCGGTGCTCACGCTGCATCAGCCCGGATTTCAGGCCCAGCGCGCCGGCCGCCATCTTGGCGAAAGTCGATTTGCCGGCCCCGTTCACGCCCAGCAAGCCGATGCGGTCATCCACATCCAGGCGCAGGTTCAGGTCGCGCAGGATGGTGTCGTCGCCGTAGCCGACGGAGGCATGCTCCAGCCGCATCAGCGGCGGCGCCAGCGGGCGCACCGGGGATGGCAGGACGAAGGGGGCGACGCGTTCCTCGATCACCGCGCTGACGGGTTCCAGCTTGGCCAGGCGCTTCATGCGCGACTGCGCCTGCGCCGCCTTGCTGGCCTTGGCGCGGAACCGGTCGACGAAGCTTTGCAGATGCGCCCGTTCGGCTTCCTGCTTGACCTGGAACGCCGCCTGCAACCGCGCTTTCTCGCCGCGCCGCTTCTCAAAGGCGTCGTAGCCGCCGGTATAGAGGTCGAGCTTGCCCTCCCGCACATGCAGGATCGAATCGACCGAATTGTTCAGCAGTTCGCGATCGTGGGAGATGATGATGGCGGCATTGGGATACTTACGCAGCCGCGCCTCCAGCCACATCGCCCCTTCGAGATCGAGGTAGTTGGTCGGTTCATCCAGCAGCAGCAGATCGGGTTCGGAGAACAGCGCCGCCGCCAGCGCCACGCGCATCCGCCAGCCGCCGGAGAATTCCGCCATCGTCCGCGACAGATCCGCCGTCGAGAACCCCAACCCCGCCAAAATCTCACTCGCCCGCGCCGGCGCCCGATCGGCTCCGATCTCTTCGAGGCGGGTGTAGATGTCGCCCATGCGGTCGGGTTCGGCGGTTTCCAGCTCGGTCATCAGCGCATGGCGCACCAGATCGGCTTCCAGAATGGTGTCGAGGAGGGAGACCGGGGTGGCCGGATGCTCCTGCGCCACGGCCCCGATCCGCGCCCCTTTGGGCACCGACAGCGTGCCGCCATCGGGGGTGAACTCGCCCAGGATCAGCTTGAACAGGGTGGATTTGCCCACCCCATTGCGCCCGACCAGCCCGGTTTTCGCGGTGGGCGGCAGGTTCAGGGAGGCATGGTCGAAGAACCGCCGTCCCCAGGCGTTGAAGACGAGATCATCAATTTGCAACATGGGAGGGGCGAGGCCGATCGTGCGGGAGGGGTGTTGCGGCCTGTGTATATGGTGCAGTGCGGCATAGCGAGGCGAAAACCGCTTCAAGCCGGGCGAGGCGTTATACCGGTCCGTGTTGACATTGACTCACCCGCACCGCCCCAACGCCGTCATGCCGACGGAGGTCGGCATCCACGACTTTGCAGCGTCAGACAGGAGAAAGGCGTGGGTGCCGACCTGCGTCGGCATGACGGGTAACGATGGCCGGTAC
>CAIUPC010000016.1 GCA_903900905.1 uncultured Acetobacteraceae bacterium | reverse complement strand
CTCTGGACCATCCGCGGCCTGTCCGACACGCTTCTGCCTCTGTTCGACGGGCTGGACGCGGTCGAAGCCGATCCGCCCGTGCCTTTGGTGCCCATGACCGACGGGCGGGAGGTGGTGGAGGATTACCGCGCCACCGGGCTCAGCCTGCGCCAGCACCCTGTGTCCTTCCTCCGCCCCGATCTGGCCGCGCGCGGGATCGTGCGGTGTGGCGATTTGCCGACTTTCCGCGACGGCAAGCGCCTGACGGTCGCCGGCATCGTGCTGGTGCGCCAACGTCCCGGCAGCGCCCGCGGCGTGCTGTTCGTCACGATCGAGGACGAGACCGGCCACGCCAATCTGATCGTCTGGCCGTCGGTGTTCGAACGCCAGCGGCGGCTGATCCTGTCAGCCACCATGCTCGGTTGCCGGGGGAAGATGCAGAGCGAGAGCGGCGTGATCCATGTGATCGCCGACGAGCTGACCGACCTGTCGGAGATGCTGCGCAGCGTTGGCGATCGCGGGATGGAGGGCGTGGCGGCGCGGGATATCCATGTTGGATCAGCGCGGGGGATCCGGGTGCCGACGCGGGATTTCCGATGACAAACCCCTCAAACCGAAGCCGTCTCAAACCCGCCCGACTGCCGCCGCCACAGCCGCGCATAGACCCCGTCCGCCGCCAGCAGTTCCTGGTGGGAGCCGACCTCGACCACGCGCCCCTCATCCAGAATCACCAGGCGGTCCATCCGCGCGATGGTGGACAGGCGGTGCGCGATGGCGATCACCGTGCGGCCCTCCATCAACCCGTCCAACTGCCCCTGAATGGCCGCCTCCACCTCCGAATCCAGCGCCGACGTCGCCTCATCCAGCACCAGGATCGGCGCATCCTTCAGGATCACCCGTGCCAGAGCGATGCGCTGGCGCTGGCCGCCGGACAGTTTCACCCCGCGCTCCCCCACATGCGCGTCGTAGCCGTGGCGTTCGTGCCAGTCCTCCAGCCCCATGATGAAGTCGTGCGCCTCGGCCCGGCGGGCGGCGCTTTCGATCATTGCCTCCGTCGCGTCGGGCCGGCCGTAGCTGATATTCTCCCGGATGGAGCGGTGCAGCAGCGACGTATCCTGCGTCACCATGCCGATCTGGGTGCGGAGGCTTTCCTGGGTCACGCCGGCGATGTCCTGGCCGTCGATCAGGATGCGGCCCTGGGACGGCTCGTAGAAATGCAGCAGCAGGTTGACCAGCGTCGATTTTCCGGCGCCGGACGGGCCGATCAGCCCCACCCGTTCGCCGGGCGCGATGACCAGATCGATGCCGTGCAGAACCGACACCGGCCGCGCCAGCCGGCCGTAATCGAAATGCAGGTTTTCGAAGCGGATTTCTCCGCCGGTGACCCGTAGCTCGGCCGCGCCCGGCGGGTCGGGCATCAGCCGCGGCACGTCGATGGAGCGCATGCCATCCTGCACCGTGCCGATATTCTCGAAGATGCTGGTGATGCTGCGCGCCACCCAGCCGGCGATGTTATTGAGCTGCCAGGCCAAAGGAATGGCGGTCGCGACCGTGCCGACGGAGATATGCCCCACGCTCCATTGCCAGATCGCCAGCGTGGCGGTGGACACCAGCAAGGAGGCATTCATGAAGGTCAGCGTGATCGAATAGGCCGACATCATCCGCGATTGGTCGCGGGAGGCGCCGGTATGCTCGTCAATCGCCTCCCGCACGAAGGCGTCCTCGTCTTTGGCGCGGGCGAAGAGTTTGACGGTCAGGATATTGGTGTAGCTATCGACCACGCGGCCAATCAGGGTCGATCGCTTTTCCGACATCGCGCGCGACCGGTCGCGCAGGCGCGGCACGAAATAGCGCAGCATGGTGGCGTAGCAGGCGAACCAGAGCAGCATCGGCATCGCCAGAAGCCAGTTCAGGGATGCCAGCAGCAGCACGGCGCTGGTGCCGTAAACCAGGATGTACCAGGCGGCGTCGAAGGCCAGCACCAACCCCTCCCGCATCGAGGGACCGGTCTGCATCACCCGGTTGGCGATGCGCCCGGCGAAGTCGTTCTGGAAATAGGTCCAGCTCTGCCGCACCACATGCCAGTGGTTTTGCCAGCGGATGAGGTTGGTCAGGTTCGGGTTGATGACCTGGTTGACCAGGATGGCATGGAACATGAAGCCCGCCGGCCGCAGCAGCAGCAGCACCAGCCCCATGACCAGCAGCTGCGGCCAGGCCTCGGCCAACAGCGTCTCCGGCGGGTGGGAGGAGATCAGCGTGACCACCCGGCCGATAAAGGTCGGGATCATCATGTCGAGCACCGCGATGACCCCGCCGCCCAGGAACAAAGCGGCGGTGGGTCCTTTGGCCTGACGGATGAAATGCCAGCAGAACCGGACCAGCCCCGCGTTCGGCGGTGGCTCCGGCAGGGGCGCGGTCGGATCGAGCAGGCGTTCAAAGCGGCGGAGCATGCCGGACCCTATCAGCGGGGTTATCCCCCATAGGTGTTAAAAGAGGGACCGATGCCCTAACATTCACGTCATCCCCGGGCTCGTCCCGGGGACCAATCGCGGCAAAATCGGAAACCTTGGTCCCCGGGACAAGCCCGGGGATGACGATTGTGACAAGCCCGGAGATGACGGTTTTGGCAAGCCGGGGATGACGATTTTTGGGGGGCATCACCCGTAATTTAGCGCCTATTGGGGTTATCCCCCCGCTTTACGCCGCGCCCCATTCTTGCGGAGCAGGAACTCGCGGCCAACCTTAACCATCGGCACGCCATTGTAAGCGACGATATCGGCGGTCGCGTAAGTCTCCGCCCAACTATCCGGAATAAAACTCCCGGACCCCACCACATCGATCGGCGCATGTGCATCATGCATCACGCGGCACTTATCGACGCCAAACCCGGAGGACGCGACAATCCTCACTTTCGCGAACCCCGCCTCATCCAAAGCCTCCCGCATCCGCCAGATCGCGGCCGCCGACACGCCGGTGCCAACGAGGTAACGCAATTCGGTTTCGCTGCGATAACGCCGGATCGCGCCGGGCGCATGGCGCTCCAGCACGGCATAGCTTTCGGCGGGGTCCAGCCCCTCCAGGAACCGGCCACCATGCGTATCCAGGCGGAAGGCCAGCTGACCCGCGGCGGCGAGCTCCGGGAAGCGCGCGCAAACGGCAAGGCCGTCCGTCACCTCCCGCCCGAAGTAATCGACCAGCACCGTCATGGGCTCATCGGGGAACGTATCGCGGAACATCTCCGCCGCGCGCACGGTGGAGCCGGCATAGCCGATCAACGAATGCGGCATCGTGCCCAGCCCGCTGGACGCGCCGAACCAATGCGCGGTTCCGTCATTGGCATTGCCGACGAAGCCCTTCGCGCCCTCATTCCGCGCCGCCTTGCTGCCGACGGAGGCCGCATAGGCCATCATATTCTGCATTTCCGCGCCGGCGCAGTGGCGCGCATCCATCGCCAGGAAGGCCACATTCGGCAGCGCCAGCGCCATCTGATAGGCGTTATGCGCCGCGACCGAGGCCGCGCCGATCTTCTGGAGCAGCAACGTTTCCAGATCCGACAACAGCTGCATGCTGCCGGTCAGATAGACGATCGGCTCGCCGGCCCCGACCCACTCGCCTTCCTGATACATCAGGTCAATTTCGATGACGGTGTCACGGGCTTTGGCCACTTCCCCCAGCCAGTCCAGCATCAGCCGCGGCGCGCAGATGACGGGGCGGCGGAGGAACACCGCATAGGTGACGCGATTATCCCCAAACCGCGCGAGGATCTTCCGCGTCCGGTTGAAGTAGCTGTCGGTTCGCCCGGCGATATCCGCTTCGAGCGCCGCTGCTGTTTGAGCCCCCTCCCCGTCATCCATCGCGTTACTGCGCCGCCAACGCCAGGGAGGCCGGGATCACGCGGCGCTCTTTCAGCTCCCGCGCGACCAGGAACGCGAGCTCCAGCGACTGTTCCGCATTCAACCGCGGATCGCAGAACGTCTCATACCGTTCCCCCAGATCGGCTTCGCTGAGGCGATGCGCGCCGCCGGTGCATTCGGTGACGTTCTGGCCGGTCATTTCAATGTGCACGCCGCCGGCCCAGGAGCCTTCGGCGCCGTGGACATCGAAGAAGCCGCGCACTTCCGCCAGGATGGCGTCGAAGTTGCGGGTCTTGAGCTTGTTGACGGTGGAGATGGTGTTGCCATGCATCGGGTCACACAGCCACACGACCTTGCGGCCTTCGCGCTGCACCGCGCGCACCAGCGGGGCGAGCTTGTCGCCCACCTTGTCGGCGCCCATGCGGCTGATCAGGGTGATGCGGCCCGCTTCATTCTCGGGGTTCAGCACGTCGAGGATCTTCAGCAGATCGTCCGGCTCCTGCGTCGGGCCGACTTTCATGCCCAGCGGGTTCTTCACCCCGCGCAGGAATTCCACATGCGCGCCGTTCAACTGGCGGGTGCGATCCCCGATCCAGAGGAAGTGGGCCGAGCAGCCGTACCAATCGCCGGTCGTGGAATCGATGCGGGTCAGCGCCTGCTCATAGGGCAGCAGCAGCGCCTCATGGCTGATGTAGAAATCCGTCTCGCGCATGTCGCGGGTATTGGCGCTGGTCATGCCGCAAGCGGTCATGAAGTTCAGCGTCTCATCGATGCGGGTCGCCAGATCGCGGTAGCGTTCCGCCAGCGGCGACCGCTCCACGAACTCCAGATTCCACCGATGCACCTCATGCAGGTCGGCGTAGCCGCCGGAGGCGAAGGCGCGCAGCAGGTTCAGCGTGCTGGCGGACTGGAAATAGCCGAATTCCATGCGCGCGGGATCGGGGATGCGGGCCGCGGCGTTGAATTCCGGACCGTTGACGATGTCGCCGCGATAGGACGGCAGGGTCACATCGCCCTGGGTTTCATTGTCGGACGAGCGCGGCTTGGCGAACTGGCCGGCCATGCGGCCCATCTTCACCACCGGCAAGGAGGCACCGAAGGTCAGCACCACCGCCATTTGCAACAGCACCCGGAACGTGTCGCGGAAGGTGTTGGCGGTGAAGTCGGAGAAGCTTTCGGCGCAGTCGCCACCCTGTAACACGAAGGCTTTGCCCTCAGCCGCGTTGGCGAGCTGGGCTTTGAGGCGGCGTGCCTCCCCGGCGAAGACCAGCGGCGGGTATTTGCCGATCTTGGCTTCCATGGACTCAAGCTTGGCCTGGTCGGGATAGGCCGGCACCTGGCGGATCGGGCAATCACGCCAGGAATTGGGGGTCCAAATGGGGGTCGCGGTCATGGTGGGTCTCCTTGGCCGGGCGTTATGCCGCGATTTCGCCAGGAACGCTATATTGCCCGAACATCAAGGATCGGCCAGCGCAGTCCCAATGCAGTCAGAGACCGGACACCTGCACCGCTGTGATGAAGGCCGCCGCTGTCTGGGCCACGTGGTCGGTGAGCATGGTGTAGTGGTTCCCGGCAACCGGCACGACCGTGAGTTGGCGCACAAATTGGTCCCAGCCATAGTCGGGCAACGCACGCCGATGGGGCACGGCGCAACGGAACAACACCGTTCGGCCTGCCAGGCGCGCTTCGGGCGGCGGCACCTTTGATGCCCCGCGGTTCAACGCGTTGGTACGCCGGGAAACGGCGATGTAATGCCGGATCCAGTGCCACAGGCTCGCGAGGTCCGCGTTACTCCTGAGCGGGCGGCTGCGCCGTGCGACCGCCCGCCACAGAGGCGCGGCCCAGTCGCCCACAAAAGGCGCGGCCAGAAGCCGCCCCAGGCGGCGCGTCATCGTGCCATCCCGCCGGGCGGAATACAGCCGGTTCATCCCCCACCACCACGCCCGCAGGCGGTTGGGCGCAGCACCCTCCGGTTCCAGGTCCGCGCCCACACATCCTGGCGCGGGGGCATCGAGAAGGGCCAGCAACTTCACCTCGCGTCCCCTGTTTTCCAGAACGCGCGCGACTTCGAATGACAGACGCGCGCCGGCGGAGAAGCCCCCGATTGTCACGGGGCCGCTGGGTTGCCGCTGTTCAATGGCCGTCACGACCAGGTCGACCAGGGTTCCCAGGGTGAAACCGGGAATCAGGCAATCCTGCCAAGGGCCGTAATCGATGGTCACAAAATCCATCGCGTCCCCGCAGTGACGGCGAAAATCGGCGAGGTAAGGCAAATCGCCATACATGGCCGGGCAAAGGAAAATGGGGGCGGCGGCGCTGGCAATGGGTTCGGCTGGCCCGGACAGACAGATCAAAGCCTGATCGACAAATCCGCTTATTGTTAAACCAGGATGGAAATGATCGAGTGGCAGCTTACAGCCGACGACCTCTTCCAGGACGAAGACGATCTCCATCAATCCCAGGGAGTCACCACCGGCTTCGTCGAACGAAAGTGCGTCCTCTGCCGGGTGGCCCGTGACCACCGCCCAGGTTTGGGCCACCGCTTGCATCGCAATAGCGGTGAGGTCGGACGGTATTTCCGATCGGACAGTACGCACGCCGATTTACCCTTGTGTAACCGGTATAAAATTCCAATTATCCGACTTTGATGATAGATAAAGTTTCATAAATAACGCGCCCAAATATGCCCGCCCTGGGAAATAAAGGTCCTCGCCGCGTTCGGCAAGCGGTTGCCGATATTATAAAGCGGCGTGCGGCATCGCAGCCCCTTATTCGGCGATCCGGATGGACGGCGCGTTGGTGTTGGCCGATATCACGCCCGGGCGCACCGCCCTCGCCTCCTCCCCCGTCATGTGGCTTACGGATTTTTGTGCCGCCCGAGGATATCGCATCTGCGTTCATTTGCGGTTTCAACCTTTTCTTGCCGATGTGCGCCCCCCCTTCATCCAGACGATTCAGGGAAACCGCGGATGAACGCGGATGGAGTCCCCCGGGGCGCAAGGTCCGGACCGAACAAACGCTTGGCGCGGAATTCGCAATCCGGTACGACCGCACGATGTGGATCACCTGCACCGCACGACACTCGAGAGTATCGCCCGGCCAGCCCTGGGCGATTGCCGGCGGAACACCCCTCGTCATCCCCGGGCTTGTCCCGGGGACCACGGTTTCCGCCAGTGCCGCGCTTGGTCCCCGGGACAAGCCCGGGGATGACGAGGGATGGACGCCGTCACCGGATGACGAGGGAGGAACG
>CAIUPC010000015.1 GCA_903900905.1 uncultured Acetobacteraceae bacterium | reverse complement strand
GACGGCGGCACCGACGGTGGGACTGATGGCGGCACGGACGGCGGCACCGACGGTGGGACTGATGGCGGCACGGACGGCGGCACCGACGGTGGGACTGATGGTGGCACCGACGGCGGCACCGATGGCGGAACCTTCGCGATTCAGCTGGCAACCGCGTCGAGCAACACCACACCAGCCAACGGTGGCAGTGTGGCTGTCGTGCCGCTCGCCAACCCGGTCCTGTCGCAAACCGCGTTCCGCCCGGATTTCCCGATTTTCTGCGGCGGCACCTTTCCGGAGAAGGCCTGGGACCCGGCGCTGAAGTCACAACTCGTGATGGCGGAGTTCGGGGCGAGCGGCTGGACCGCCATTCGCCTGCCGGCGCCTGATCTGACGCCCGAGACCCTGGCCGCGGAAATCGACGAGCTGTTGAACAAGGCCTATCTTCTGCGCGGCGCGCGCATGGCGGAGATCGTCAAACAGGCCAATGATCTCACGCTGTATTTTGCCAGCTTGATGCATATCTCGGCCGGTTCGCACCCGGCGACCTGGCAGCTTGTGTCCATCGCCATGAATGCCGGCCACATGGCGTCGATGTATTTCAAGCACCAGTTCCAGCGGGCGCGGCCGGTGCAGGTCTATCCGACGCTCATGCCCGGGATCATGACCCCGGCGCACCCGTCGTACCCCAATGGCCACGCGGTGCAGTCCAACCTGATCGCGCTTTGTCTGATGGCCGCGACCAGCCCGGCGGCGAAGGCGGCGCCGGTGCATTATGCGCCGGAGCAAAGCCCCTACCGCGATGGTCTGATTAACTTAGCGGACCGGATTGGGGAGAATCGGGAGATCGCGGGTCTGCATTTTCCGTCCGATGCGAAGGCGAGCCGGTTGCTGGCGCCGCAATTGCTGCATTATTTGTGGAAAGGTCCGATCTTCCGCGATGTGGTCGCCGCCGCGGCGCAGGAATGGCCGGCGCAGGTGACGGCCGTGCCGCACCGGTTCACGCGCAGCACCCGCGTTTAAAGGAATCATGACCCATGCATAACCTTTCGCACACGTCGCGGGCGCCGGCTGTCGCCGCCGCCCGCCCGGTTCCTGCTCACCCGGTCCCCGCGCCGCCCAAGGCGACTCTGAACGTCATCCGCGCCCAGCTGGAGGCGGTCACCCAACTCTTCAACCAGCTGGTCGACGCCCCGCCCGCGCCTCCGGTCCCGTTCCAGGTGCCGCCCCGGGCGCAGCCGTTCAAGGGCATGGGCCACGACATTGCTTTGGTCCATGGCCGGGAGGCGATCGATCTGCGCTTCGCCGGCTGGCCGGTGCGTGATCAGATGGGAGACGACAACTGCATCGCGTTCTCGACCCTGGCCTGCGTCGAGCATCTGCTTCTGGCAGACGCGCACGACAAATCCGCTTTGTCGGTGCAGTTCCTGGTCAATTGCATCAAGACCAAGACGGATGATCCCAATCCGGGCAAGGCCTATACCTACCTGCATTTCGCGGCGCTGGCATTGCAAAGCTGCGGCGTGCTGAAGGAGTCGCAGGTCCCCTATGCCGGCGGCATCCGCCGGGTCCAGGTTCCAACACCGGAGCGTCTCAACGCCGCCACCAAACTGAACTGCCATTATTTCTACCGTGACCGGGTCTCCGCGACGCCGGGTCATGCCGCCAATCTGGTCTATGCCTGCCTGGCGACCCATCGGCGGCCGGTGGCGATCACCTTGCCGGTATTCTTTGATGCCAGCTCCGACACGCCGAACCAGACGAACTGGAGCACGCCCGCCGGCATGCACCACGGCCGGGTGCATGATGTCGGGGCGAACGCCACCCTGGTGGGGGAGCACGCGGTCGCGGTCATCGGCTACCAGCCGGAGACCGGGCATTTTGTGTTCCGCAACAGCTTCGGTACCCGCTGGGGCACGTATGCGCCGAGCACGCTGCCCGGGCCCTCCGCCCCGCAGGCCGGGTACGGGGTGGTCTCGGCGGCCTATATCGACGCGAATTGCGGCGAGTTGCTGCAACTCTGGTGATCTGAAGCCGGGGGCGGGATCAGCCCGCCCCCGCTTTATACACCGGCGGCCGCGCCAGGGCCGCCGCCGCGATCCCCGATGCGGCGAGGGCGGCGCAGACCGTCAATGACAGGTCGTAGCTGCCGGTCGCGTCGCGCAGCGCCCCCGACAGCACCGGCCCCGCCGCCTGCGCCAGCACCTGCACCGACAGCGCGATGCCGCGGATCGCGCCGTAGCTCTTGCGCCCGTAATAATCCGCCCAGGCGATGGGCAGCATGGTCAGCAGCCCGCCGATACCGAGGCCGAAGAACCCCGCCGCGATGTAGGCCTGCATGGCGCTATGCACCGACAGCATCAACGCCGAACCCAGGCACAGCAGACCCCCCACCATCGCCAGCCGCAGCCGTATCGGCACCCAGCGCGGCACCAGCCCAAAGCACAACGTCGCCACGCCCGACAGGACGGAGAACGAGCTGACCACGGTCGCGGCGACGGCCGGGGACAGGCCACGCTCGATCAGCAACGGCGCCTGGTGCAGGCTCACCCCGGCCTGGACGGGGTAGACCAGCAAGGTGAACAGCGACAGGAACCAGAAGGTTGGGGTGCGCAGCGCCTCCGCCCGGGTGAAGGAGATATCGGCGGCAGGCGGCGTGTCGGTCGCGCTGGCCTGGCGGTCGGGGACCAGGCCCACATCCTCCGGCCGGGCGACGAGCAGGAGGGAGACGGGGACAAAGCCAATCAGCACAACGGCGCCGCCGATGGCCAGCCAGCCGGCGCGCCAGCCGCCCCCCGCCATCGCCGCCTGGGCGATCAGCGGCATCGTTACGAGGCCGACCATTCCGCCCATGGTGGCGATGGCGGTGGCGAAGGCGCGTTTGGCGACGAACCAGTTGCTCACCGCGCCATAGATGCCGAGGTCGAAGGGCCCGGCGAAGTTCATCCGCGCCACACAGAACAGCAGATAGAACATCGGCAGCGAGGCGGTCAGAGACAGCAGCGCGTCGCAGAGCCCGGTCAGCAGGATGACGATGCACAGCACCAGCCGCGCCCCGCTGCGGTCCAGGTAGCGGCCGAGCTTCGGCGACAGGATCGCCGCCAGAATGCCCCCCAGCGACACCGCGCCAGAGATCGCGGTGCGGGACCAGCCGAACTCCGCGGTCATGGGGGAGACAAAGACCGACAGCGTCGCCACCGCCCCGCCCTGGCGCGACATGCCGGCGCAGCAGACGCAGGCCAGGACGACCCAGCCATAATAGAAGGGCAGGCGGGGGATCAGCCAGCGGGGCACGGTGTTCATGCGGCCCGTTCTAGCCGCCGCGCCGGCCTATCGCCAAACCGCGGTTGGGCCAGTATCAATTCGCCATCATCAACAGGAGAAGACCATGAGCAAGCTGGAACGGCGCGCCCTCGGCAGCGGCGGTTTGACGGTGTCGGCTATCGGCCTTGGCTGCATGTCTTTGTCGGGCGTCTATGGGTCGGCCGAGGACGCGGCGTCCGAGACGCTGGTGCAATATGCGATCGACCAGGGCGTGGATCACCTTGACTCCTCGGACATGTATGGCTGGGGCCATAACGAGGAACTGCTCGGCCGCGCCATCAAGGGCCGCCGCGACCAGGTCATGCTGGCCTCCAAGTTCGGCCAGGTGCAGCGCCCCGGCCAGGCCAATGGCGTCAACGGCCGACCGGAGTTCGTCATCGCGTCCTGCGAGGCGAGCCTGAAGCGGCTGAATGAGGAGGTGATCGACCTCTATTACCAGCACCGTGTCGATCCCGATGTGCCGGTGGAAGAGACCGTCGGCGCCATGAAAACGCTGGTGGAGCAGGGCAAGGTCCGCTTCCTCGGCATGTCCGAGGCCGCGCCGGACCGCATCCGCCGCGCCCATGCGGTGCACCCGATCGCCGCCGTGCAGACGGAATTCTCGCTGCTTTATCGCGCGGAGGCCGAGGCGACCCGCGCCGTGACGCAGGAGCTGGGCATCAGCTTCGTCGCTTATGCCCCGCTGGGGCGTGGGTTTCTGACCGGGGCGATCCAGACGTTTGGGGATGTGGACGGCCGCCGGGCCGCGCATCCGCGCTTCCAGAAGGAGAATTTCGACCAGAACCGCGCCTTGGTGGCCAAGATCGAGGGCTTCGCGGCCGACAAAGGCTGCACCCCGGCGCAGCTGACCCTGGCCTGGCTGCTTGCGCAGGGCCAGGACGTCGTGGCTATTCCTGGCACGCGCTACGCTGGCCGGTTGGATGAGAACCTGGGCGCTTTGGCGGTTTCGCTGACGGCGGAGGAGGTCGCGGCGATCTCGGCCGCGGTGCCGACGGGGGCTGCCGCGGGGACGCGGTATCCGGCCGGCGGGATGGGCGGGGTGTTTATCT
>CAIUPC010000014.1 GCA_903900905.1 uncultured Acetobacteraceae bacterium | reverse complement strand
TTCCAGCCGCCGCGCTCGACGCTCATGATTTGTTGGGTTTCATATAGACCGACATGGCGATGATGATCAGTGCAAGCGGCGGCAGCATGGCCAGCGCGACAGAGGCACCCATGCCCAACTGCCCGCCGCCCATGGCGATGTCGAAGGCATAGGTCGCGAACAGATGCGTGGCATTGGCCGGACCACCGCGGGTCAACACATAGACCAGCTGGAAATCGGCGAAGGTGAAGATGACCGAGAACATCGTGACGATGAAAATCACCGGCCGCAGCAGCGGCAGAGTGACGTGGATGAACCGCTGCCAGGCGCTGGCCCCGTCGATCGTCGCGGCCTCATACAGATCGGGGGAGATCGTTTGCAACCCGGCCAGCAAGGTGATCGCGTAAAATGGCAGTCCACGCCAGACGTTGACGATAATCAGCGACATCATCGCCAAATAAGGATTACCCAACCATGACGGTCCCGGATCGGCTATTCCAGTGTATTTCAGCAACCAATTTACCACGCTGAACCCGGGATCGAGCATCCACATCCACGCGATCGTCGACAGCACCGTCGGCACGATGAACGGCAGCAACATCATCGCGCGGATGGTGTTCTTGAACCGGAAGTCCTGGTTCATCGTCAGCGCCAGCGCCAACCCGCCGACCATCTTCAGGATGGTGGCGAAGAAGGTGTAGACGAAGGTGTTGACGGTGACCTGCCAGAACACCGGATCGTGGAAATCGGCCACGAAATTGGCCAGGCCGACAAATGTGCCGGCTCGCGCGACCGGCCGGTCCTGCAGACTCAGCCAGATCCCGTAAAGAAACGGGTACCCAACCAAGGCCAACAGGAACAGGATCGGCGGGCCGATCAGGAGCCAGCTGAAGACGTTTTCCCGCTCGGTCCATCGCCGGAATGACGATGGCGGGCGGTGCACCAGGTAGGCCGGGACGGAGGCTGACACGATCAGGCGGTCTTGAAGATCTGCTTCAGCTGCGCGGAGGCATCGGCGATGACCTCCTTGGTCGATTTACCGGCGCAGGCTTTGGCGAACATATCGACGACCACGTATTTCGCCACGCTCTCCGACTGCGGCCGGCTGATCGGCGCCGGCCAGCCCGGCAGATGCGAATTCGCCATCGAATCGCGATACGGCAGATTGCGCGGCTCCGTGTGCCAGAACGGCGCGTCGTCAAACATGTGCAGGAAGGGGCCGTAATAGCTGACGGCGGATTCATACCAGCCCGAGACCTGCTTCGGATCCATGAGCCAGACCATGAAGTCCTTGGCAGCCTGGACGTCCGGGGTGTGGGTGAAGATCCCATGCGTCCAGGGATTGAGCATATGGAAGCGCTCCCCGGTCGGCCCCTTCGGATTCTGCGCCTGCCCGGTCACCTTGCCGATATCAGGAAAATCGCGCTTGGCGATGTAGAGGATGCTTTCGGCGTTGTTGGTGCAGGAGATCTGCTCGGACAGGAAAGCCTTGTTGTTGGACACATCCGTCCAGCCCAGCACATCCTCCAGCATCGTCTTTTTGAAGAACTCCCGGCAGAAATCGACGGCGGCGGCGGTTTCGGCGGAATCGATCGCCACCGTTTTACCGTCCTTATCCACCTCCCGCGCCCCGAACGACCAGAGCAGCGGATACAGCCAACCGTGGTTGTCGCCGAAACCATGACCGAGCTCGAAACCAAACGGATGCCCCTTGGCTTTCAGCTTGATGCCGGCTTCGAGCAGCTCCGCCCAGGTTTCAGGGAAGGTTTTGACACCGACTTCATCGAACCAGTCCATGCGGTAGTTCATCAGCTGGCCGATATTGCCGAACGGAATGGCTTTCCATTTGCCGTTGACCACCACGGCCTCGGCGGCGTTGGCATGCCAGCCGCCGCCCTTTTCGCCGATGGTCTTGGCGATATCCGTCAGGTCAACCAGCTTTTCATCGAAGAGGAACGGCCAGTTGAAGGCCATCTGCGCCATTTCCGGCCCGGTACCGGTTTCGGCGACCGTGGTGTCGCGGGTCTGGATGCTGCCGACGCTGACGGTTTCGTAGATGATCTTAATACCGGTCGCCTTCTCGTAGGCCGAGGCGATGGTGTTCTTGAAATAGGCATCATACGCCGGGATGAACGAGCTTTCATGCATCATGGTCATGGATTTCGGGGCGGCGTTCGCGCGCGCCGCGCCCAGCATACCGCCGACGGCCGTCATCGCCGAAATCTTCAGAATGTCGCGGCGCGATGCCGCCTGGATGATGTTGGCCATCGGATTTTTTTATCCCTGCGTTATGCTCCGCCATCTATCGGGCGGTGTGCCATAGGTGTGACGTTACGGGGCTGGGTCGGACAAAGTCAACGCGTGCTTTGCGAATTTACTCCGCCGCCAGCCGCGGCGGGTCCACCATTTCGGTGGCACGGGCCAGATCGACCGACAACAGCCGCGATACCCCGCGCTCCTGCATTGTCACGCCGTACAGCCG
>CAIUPC010000013.1 GCA_903900905.1 uncultured Acetobacteraceae bacterium | reverse complement strand
GTGAGCCGCTTCCTATTCGGCCAGTATTCGGTTGCCAATCGGCTATGTCCCGGCAGCCCCGCTATACGAACGCCTCGTGGACGCCGGGGGACGCTTCCTGTCAACGGTTGAGTTTTAGGCGGATACCGCCACCAGTACCGGGCATCCGATGATCGCGGTTCTGGGGGGCTGTCCGACAAAGCCCTTGATCTGATTGGACTTTTCCATTTCGGATGTTCCTCGCATAATTTTGCCGAGATTGGCTTGCCGATATAGTCCAATGTGCTATAGTTCAACGTGCTTGGGGTCAGCGAAGTGCGGATTTTCAAAACGAAGGGGCTGGCGAGGTTTGCCCGGCGCGAGCAGATCGCGGACAGCCGGCTGAGGGAGGCGATCGAACGGGCAGAGCGCGGCACGATCGACGCCGATCTGGGCGGCGGCCTCATCAAGCAGCGTGTCGCCCGAAAGGGCGAGGGACGATCCGGCGGCTACCGCATGATGATCGCCTATCGGACGAAAGATCGGGCGTTCTTCCTTCTCGGCTTTGCCAAGAATGAGCGGGAGAACGTCAGCCCCGACCAACTGGCCGCTTTGCGAAAGCTGGCGGAGGTCTGGCTGCGCACGTCCGATGCTCGGATGACCGATTCCATCCAGGAAGGTGTTTTGCAGGAGGTGTTCGATGACGACGAAAGCGCCTAGCCGGGTAACGGCCGAAATTCTGGAAATGGCGGACGACATGCACCGCATTGGGGTGATGGACGATAAAACCCATTATCAGATCACCGTTCGCCATCTCGGCCGGACGCCTCTGCCGACGGCTGCGCCCATCAGCGCGGCGGAAATCCGCGCGGCGAGGGAGCAGGAACACCTGAGCCAAGCAGCCCTGGCCCGGTACCTCAATGTCACGACGGGTTTTATATCGCAACTGGAACGCGGAACCAAAGAGGCGAAGGGGCCGGTTCGGGCCTTGCTCAACGTCATCCGTCTCAAGGGCATCGAGGCCATTATCTGATCCCCTCGGCCGAGCGGGAGCAAGACGCGGCTCAGGTGGCGATGCTGACGGTGGCCGCAGCGCGCAGAGTGCGGCCGATGAATGTCGGTTTTGCGTTGAACCCGGCATGCCCCGCGGTTAGGATGTTCCCATGACCCCTGACAGCGGCCTTGAACTCGCCATCCCTGCGTCTTTGGCGGCCCGCATCCGATCGGCGGCCGAGGAAGAACACCGACCGATGATCGACATTCTTCGGGACGCGATGGACCGTTATCTCGCGGCGCGCGATCATCGCGAAGTGTCCCGCACGGAAGACCTCAGCGCCGCGGACATCGAGGCCATCCTGGCTGGGACGATGGATACGCAATACGATTATCTGAACGGCGAACTGCCACTGCAGAGAATCGCGGGCAGGTTTGTGTAAGCCCCCGGAAACGGAAGCCACATGAAAAAATCGGCCGTAAGCCGCGTGTTTCTCTTCGGCTTCCTACTTTCAATCACCTGGGGGGCCATTGCAGCGGATCGGTATACCTCACCTGCTGCTGAGGAACTGGCACCGATGCGCCCAGAGTATTCTGCGGAGCTTGCCAAGATCGACGAGCCACCAGAAAT
>CAIUPC010000012.1 GCA_903900905.1 uncultured Acetobacteraceae bacterium | reverse complement strand
TCATCCTCGCCCAGGATGCCAGCCTCGCCCAGGCGGTAATAATCCCGCCGGCTCAGACGATGCCGCGGCACCGGATAGCGGGCCAGAATATCGACCGGGGCGGTGTCCATTCTCACGCGTCCTTCGCGAGGGTGATCCGGTCCTGCAGACGTCCCGCACCGGCCGGAATTTGCCGTCACCGTACACTGCTGCCACGCGTGGCACCACCACGCCGATCGGCTGCGAACAGACGAGCTGCCCCGGACCAGCCAGTGCCCAAAATCGCCCGGTCAAATAATGTCTTCAAAAACATACTGTCCGGTGCTAAGATAGCCCATGGCTTGGGTCGTGATCTTCCATGAGGCGTTTGACGCGGAGTTCTCCGAACTGCCCCGCGACGTTCAGACAGCGTTGGCGGCAAAGGCACGATTGCTGGAAAGCGTCGGACCGATGTTGCGGCGCCCGCATGCGGACACACTCAAGAACTCAAAGCACAGCAACATGAAAGAGTTGCGCTTCGATGCGGCGGATGGGGTGTGGCGCGTCGCATTCGCATTCGATGTGGCACGGCAAGCTGTCGTTCTGGTTGCCGGCGACAAATCGGGCGGCAGCGAAACGCAGTTTTATCGCAACCTGATCGCCGTGGCTGATCGGCGGTTCGACGACCACCTCGCGCGGCAGCAGAAAGGGGACTGATATGGGACGCACATTGGATGAGGTCATCGGCAGCCTGCCGCCCGACCAGCAGCAGGATATTGCCATACGGGCCGCCCAGCTGATCGAGGAAGAGATGACGCTGCGCGATTTGCGCAAAGCGCACGAACTCACTCAAACCCGCATGGCGGAGGCGCTGCATATTTCGCAGGATGGCGTGTCACGGATCGAAAAACGCAGCGACTTCCTGCTCTCAACACTGCGCTCGTATGTGGAAGCCATGGGGGGGCAGCTGCGGTTGGTGGCCGAGTTTCCAGACCGGAAGCCTGTTATTATCACGGGGCTTGATAGCCTCGCCACGGCAGCAACGCCGTCGCGTCGGGGACGGAGGACGCGGGTGGTCGAGGTGCCTGCGTAAATCTTGACGTGAAAAGCGGGGGGCAGGGCCCCCTCCCGGCCCTCCCCCTCAAGGGGGGAGGGAGGAGTCTTACCTGCCTACGACCCTATCCGCCTCACCCCTCAAACAAACGGCGCGGGCTTCGCGTCCCGGAACGACGTGCCGCTTTCCGCCAGCTGCCGCAGCAGCGCGGACGGAGCCCAGCGTTCACCATACTGCTGATGCCAGCTCGCGATTTGGTTGTAGACATCGCGCACGCCGATCCCGTCGGCCCAGAAGAACAGGCCGCCGCGGTAACGGGGGAACCCGAAGCCGTGCAGCCACATCACGTCCACGTCGCTGGTGCGGTAGGCTTTGCCCTCTTCCAGGATCTTGCACGCCTCGTTGACCGAGGAGAACAACAGCCGCCGCAAAATCTCCTGATCCGTGAACGTGCGTTGCGGCACGTTCATCTCTTCCGCGACCTGCTTGATGATCGCCGCCACTTCGGGATCCGGATGCGGGGTGCGGTCGCCCTTCTCATACCGGTACCAACCCGCACCGGTCTTCTGCCCGAACCGACCCATCTCCACCAATTTATCCGCGATCGGCAGCTTCCGGTAATTCGGGTTGGCCAGCGCGCGGCGCTTGCGCCCCTCGGCGCCGATATCCAGCCCGGCCAGATCGCCCACCGCGAAGGGCCCCATCGGATAGCCGAAATCGATCATCACCTTATCGACCTGTTCCGGCAGGCAGCCTTCCTCCAGCAGTATGACCATTTCGCTGTTGAATGGCGCGCGCGAGCGGTTGGCAACGAAGCCGTCGGTATTCCCGGCAATCGCGGAAATCTTGCCAATGCGGCGCCCAAGCGCCATGGCGGTGGCCAAAGTCTCGGGGGAGGATGCGGGCTGACGCACCACCTCCAACAGCTTCATCACATTGGCGGGGGAGAAGAAATGCGTCCCCGCGACCTTCTCCGGCCGCTTGGTCACATGCGCCAGCTCTTCCAGATCCAAAGCGGAACTGTTGGAGAACAGGAACGCATCCGGGTTCATGACCGCATCGAGTTTCTCGAACACCGGTATCTTCACGTCCATCCGCTCGAACACCGCTTCGACAACGACGTCGCAATCGGCGATGTCGTCATAGCCGGCGACCGGGTGGATGCGGGCCAGGCGGCGCTCCATCTCATCCTGCGCCAGGCTGCCGCGCTTGACCGAGGTGGCGTAATTGGCGCGGATGCGGTCCATGCCGCGGTTCAGGCCTTCCTCGGTCGCATCCATGATGCGCACGTCGTAGCCGAAATCGGCGAACGACATGGCGATGCCGCCGCCCATCGTGCCGGCGCCGATGACGGCGGGTTTGGTGAAATCGGCCGCCTTCATATCGGCAGGCATGTCCGGCAGCTTGGCGACCTCGCGTTCGGCGAAGAAGGCGTAGCGCAGGGCCTTGGCCTCATCGGCGTTTTCGAGTTCGAGGAACAGTTCCTGCTCCCGCTTCATGCCCTCATCGAAGGGCAGCGTGCAGGCGGCTTCGACGGCCAGGATGCAGTTGTAGGGCGCCTTTTGGTTGCGGGCGCGGCGGGCGATCGACTTGCGCATCGCGTCGAACATGCCGGGTTCGGCCTTGGCCTCCCGGTCGCGCACGCGCGGCAGCGGGCGGATATCGGCGACGGCGCGGGCCTTGGCGACGGCGGCTTCACGAAGATTGGCGCCCTCCGGCAGCACCGCATCCAGGATGCCCAGCTTCAGCGCTTCCGGCGCTGGCACATGGCGGCCCGACACGATCATGTCCAACGCCACCTGCGGCCCGGCCAGG
>CAIUPC010000011.1 GCA_903900905.1 uncultured Acetobacteraceae bacterium | reverse complement strand
GTAGCTCGTCAGGCTCATAACCTGAAGGTCACAGGTTCAAATCCTGTCCCCGCAACCAGATACCCTAAACATTCCAAATACTTACTCGCTCTCCTGCTTCCACAAGCCCGCTTCGAGAAATCTTCTGGAAGCACTGTGGAAGCAAGAGGGCGCGTAGCCGTGCGTATTCGCGGCCGACGCGCGGGACACCACGTCACGGCGGGACCATTCGGGTCGCCAGTTTGCGCACCCCCTCGGCCGTCCAGACATTCCCTTGTATTGAACGGATGTCCTTCGCGTTAAGCACCGAAGCGATCTCGGCCCAGCGTCCACGCTTTGCCGGGATCTGCTGCATCGCCTGGCGGAGGCCGTCAGTGGCCTCGTAGCGCAAGCGAGCCTTCTCCTCCTCGTCTCGGCTGCGCCACTTCGTGAAGTGAGCGATCGGATCGAAACTACGGCCGTCGAGGTCGATCGGCTCGGGGGAAAGCGCGAGCAATTCAATCCCGATGGATTCCGCGGCGGCGCGGAGATACGGATTGTGCCGCCAACGGTGATGCTCGTTGAAAGCCACGTACAGCAGGATCGCGCGCCCCGCGTATTTTGAGACCCGGCGTTTCAGTTCGGTTTCCACAATTTCGGTGGCGCGATCAGGGCGCACGTCCATGAACGCGATCTCATCGACAAGTTCGCCGTGCCCGCCCGCCACATACCGCCGCACGCGTTCCCGCTGGTATCGTATCGTCTTGCTGACCGCCGTCGCCGCCTCCAGGTCAAACGGAAGGCTCCGAAACCCGGCCCAATTCACTGGCAACGTCCAGTAGAACCCGACAAACAGCTCGGCCATCGCGTATCTCCCTCCGGCACCGTGCGGCCAACCCGGACAATTCCGACGAGGCGTCGCACCAAGCGTAGGCCGGTCTAGCCTGGGGCATCAACCAACCGGAGATCAATCCATTGCCCCGCCAGCTCCTGACCTCGACCAACAACCCGCTGCAGATTGCCGAAGTGCCCATGCGTACCGGCGACGGCATGATCGGGATCACCTTCGCCCCCGGCAAGAAGCAGCCCGGCTCCTTCTCTGGCCATCACGATCGCGACCTCGGCATCGACCTCGACCGGATCGCGGCCTGGAACGCCGCGGCCGTCGTCACTCTCATGGAGCAGCATGAACTGGAGAAGGTCGCGATTGCGAATATCGGCGCCGAGGTTGGACGTCGCCACATGGAATGGCACCACTGGCCGATCGTCGACGTCGATGTCCCCGACACGGACTTCGAAGCCGGCTGGCCGGCCCGGTCGGCGAAACTGCGGACGGTGTTGGCCTGCGGAGGCCGCGTGCTGATCCATTGCCGCGGCGGTGTCGGACGCTCCGGCATGCTCGCCGCGCGACTGCTCGTCGAATCCGGTATGCCCGCGCTGGAGGCAATCACCGAGGTCCGCACCGCCCGACCGCATGCGGTTGAAACACCCGCCCAGGAACGCTGGGTCGCGGCCGGCCGTCCCACACCGCTACCGCAACCCCCGACATCCCCCGGCAACCTGCGCGACAGGGCCGTCGGCGCTATGATCGGCCTCGCGGTCGGCGACGCGCTCGGCGCCGCCATCGAATTCCAGCCGAAGCCGCGCTTCGCCCTCCTGGACGACATGCGCGACGGCGGCCCGCATCACCTCAAGCGCGGCCAATGGACCGACGACACCGCGATGGCGCTCGCTCTTGCCGACAGCCTCCTTCACGATCCGGCGCTTGATGCGAATGACCTCATGACGCGCTTCCAGGATTGGTACGAACGCGGCACCTACTCGTGCACTGGCAACTGCTTCGATATCGGCAATACCACCCGATCCGCCCTGATGCGGTTTAAGCGGGACCGCTCTCCACTGGCAGGTTCCACGTCGGCATCGGCGTCTGGCAACGGCGCCCTTATGCGCCTGGCGCCGGTCGCGGTGTGCCACTGGTCGAGCCGCGCGGAAATGCTGCGCGTGGCGGAACTGCAGACGCGCACCACGCATGGTTCGCCGGCGACCCTTACCGCCTCGGCCATCTTCGCCGCGATGCTGGCCGACGCAATCGCGGGCCAGGGCCTAGCGGATATCCTGGCGGGCGACGCCGGATCCCGAATCGACGGCGGCTGGTGCGGCCTGCATCGGGACCGCATTCAGGGTTCGGGCTATGTCGCCAAATCCCTGCAGGCTGCGGTATGGGCGGTGTCGCGCACAACTGACTTTCGATCCGCCATCCTCCTTGCCGCCAACCTCGGCGATGACGCCGACACCACCGCGGCGATCGCTGGCCAATTGGCAGGCGCGCTCTATGGTCTGTCGGGGATCCCAGAAGCGTGGCTTGGCGCGCTGGCGTGGCGTGAACGGCTTGAACACACTGCGTCAGCCCTTTTCGACGCCGGCCACCCCGATCAATCCACCCTCGACACGCAGCCTACCCTTCTTGCTCCCAAGGCAGAGCTTCCAGATACCCCTTGGAAACACTGTGAAAGCTAGAGGGCGCGAAGTCGTGCGTAGGTCCGCGCACCCAGAACTCGATGGTGCGTGTTCCGCGCGGTCACGAACCGCCGGCCGATAGCCAACCGTTCTCCCGGAATGGCTCCAGGTTCGCCCCTGGCGGTGCGACCCAGCCTCCGGCGCGGTATCGGGCGCCGAGACGCATTGCCGTTTCCTTGTTGCCGAATGGGATATTCAGCGGGGTGCCGTCCCCATCGCTGGAAAATTGGCGCTTAACGTTAGAGCCTTCAGCTCCACGCGAAGCCTTCTTTCGACTGCCATCCGGCATCTTTAAAGCTCGCGTCGTGGTCGACTTCTGACCCTGGTCCTCGCGTTTATCGTCCGACGCGGCCCGCCCACTGGCTTTCGAGATCTTCCCGGTCGCTGATCGCGGCCGCTGGATCGGCTTACTTGGTCGGCTCTTCCCGCCTTCACCAAACGAGCCCGGCTCGCTGCTTGTCCGCCGCCGTCTCGTGCCGCTTCCTCGCGCCGCCGGGCTGAGCTTGGACGACGCTGCCGGCAGCGGGATTCCCCCCGATGGGGTGCCGACCAGGAGGCGATCGATGATACGGGCGGCTTGGCCGCAGACGGCGCCGATTGCCTCTTCCGCGCGGCGCCGGCCGAATAGGACCTCGTCGAGCAGGAATTCGAGTTTCGCCGTCACCGCGGGATCGACCAGCGCCAGGTCGGACTTCTCCAGCACACCGAACAACGCTAAGCCCCGCTCCGTCGGCACGATATGCTTGCCGCTCGCAAACAGCATTTCCTGCCGCTTGAGGCCCTGGAGGACCTCGCCGCGAGTGGCAGGCGTTCCTATTCCCTTCGCTTCCTTCAGCCGTTCGCGGTGGTCAGGGTTTTCGACAAAGCGCCAGGCGTTCGCCATCGCATCGATCAGCGTGCCCTCATTGTACCTGGGCGGCGGCTTGGTTTCCTTGGCTTCCACCTTGGGGTCGCGCAGGTTGAGGCTCTCCCTGTCCCGCAGCATCGGCAGCATCTGGCGCTCGTCGTCCTCTCCGCCATCACGACCATCGCTCTCGTGCTCTTCGCCAAATGCGGCCCGCCAGCCAACCTCTATCGGCTGGCGGCCTACGGCGCGAAATACATGCCCCTGGACATCAAGCAGTGCGGTCGTTTGACGGTAGCGGTAGTCGGGCATCAAGGCCGCCAGATAGGAACGGGCGACGATCATGAACAATCGGCGCTCGTCCGCTGCCAGGCGCGGCCAGATGGTCCGTAGTTCGTCCACCGTGTTCCTGTTGGGGATGATGGCGTGGTGGGACACCCCTTCGAGACCTTTGTCCCAGAAATGCCCCGACTTGCCTCGGCGGATGATCGGCTTAGGCGGCATCGGCAGCGAGCCAAACGACTGTCCAGCTGTGAGCGCTGCCAGGATCTTGGGCACGTCGGCGATCAGGCTCTCAGGCAGATAGCGCGACTCCGCTCTGGGATAGGTAATCAGCTTCTTGCCGTTACCGTCGTAGAGTTCTTGTGCAACATCGAGTGTTTTAGCCGCAGTCCATCCGAACCGTGAGCCGCAAAGCTTCTGTAGCGAAGGCAGATCGTGCAGCCGCGGCGGCGCCTGCCGCTTCTCCTCTACCTTGACCGATAGCGGGCCGGTGAAACCGTCGGCGCGGGTAGCGATCGCTGTCGCATCCTCGCCCTTGAG
The DNA here is from genome assembly GCA_903900905.1 of uncultured Acetobacteraceae bacterium. Classification (GTDB taxonomy): domain Bacteria; phylum Pseudomonadota; class Alphaproteobacteria; order Acetobacterales; family Acetobacteraceae; genus Rhodopila. The sequence continues at coordinate 11,671 of CAIUPC010000011.1, read as the reverse complement.
TATTCTCTCTGGCGGGGCATGCCGCATGATGAAGGTCCCACCCTCTACATGTGCCGTCGCCACGACCTCGAAGTAGGCCTCCGGACGGAAAGCTCGGATCTCGAGTTCGCGCCGGCAGACGATTGCGAGGGTCGGTGTTTTCACGCGACCGACGCCGATCACCGCGCGCTGACCGCGGCCAATCAGGACGGTCGCGGTGCGGGTCAGCGAAAGGTTGTAAATCTGGTCGGACTGCTGCCGCGCCACCGCAGCCGCGTAGAGGTTCCAGTAATCGGCGTTCGGCTTTGCCTTGGCGAAAGCGTCGCGGATGGTCTGGGGATCCTGGGCGGTGAACATCACTCGCATGACGTCGCCACGGAAGTGGCAGAACTCGAGAATCTCCTGACCGATCAATTGGCCTTCGCGGTCGCAGTCGGTGGCAAGCCAGACGCGTCGGGCCGAGCGGAGCGCTGCCTTGATAGCCTGGAGCTTGCTCGCCTTGTTCCCGCCCGAAGCTGGCTTGGTTCCGAAGAAACCCTCGGGACGCAGCAGAACCGCCGTCCATTGCTTCCATGCAGGGTTCACCTCCTCCGGCTCACGCAGGGTGATCAGGTGCCCCTCGGCCGGCAGGATCGGGCCATAGCGGTTCCCGACAGCGGCGCGGACGTCCTTGGCTTGGCTGCTTTTCTCGGTGATGACGAGGTCGTTCGACATAGTGCGTCTTCTGGTTAAATCCGCGTGACGGGGCTGCATGGCGGCGATCAGGATCAGAAGTCCTGTTGGCGGTCTGCCCCGGCGAGGATTGTGTCCTATTCTATGGAACGAATCAAGAACTTATCGGTTGTGCTTCACCTTGCTGCCATGGGCGCCGGCCCTCCACCAAGCCATTCGTTTAGCTTCGAACACCGTCGCCGCCCCGACACGTTTCGCGCCGCAATGGCGACGGCTTTCTTCTGTCCGACCAGCACCACCGGCCGCTTGCCGCGGGTGACGCCGGTGTAGAGCAGGTTTCGCTGCAATATGGTGTAGTGCTGGGTGAGGACCGGGATGACGACCGTGGGGTATTCGGAACCCTGGCTCTTGTGGATCGTCGCGGCATAAGCCATCACTACCTTGGACCAACGAATTGGTCATAGGTATCCCACGGCTCGTCATCGTCGTACTCACGTCCTGGGTCCTCATTCTCGAAATGAAGCAACGTGATGGATAGCCCCAGGCGTTCGGAAAAAACCGACAGTTCTCTAACCGGCTCTGTCCCTCGGCTGAAATGCCATACGCCAGCCGGCACGCCGACGGACTGGTCGGATTGCGACTGTTGCCCAACAGGACCTTGTGCCACCACTGATCCGTCGGGGATTGGCGTGCCTGAGGGGATGAAGATCCCGGATTTGAAGGCTGCCGAGCTTGCGCGGCCCCAAAGCACGAAGCCGTCGCGTGCTACCAGCATGGCCGCGCGTCGATCGGTGAACTCGATCCACTTGCGCGCCGCGGCGGTCAGTGAGACGCCATAGCGCGACGTCACATGCCCCAGCAGGGCCCGCGACATTTCATTGCCGGCCACCTGCTTGCGATAGTCATCGATCGGCATCAGGAGGTAGGAAGCGAAGGTGTCAGCCTCTTCCTCGCGCTCCTTTTCGGCGTCCTTCCATTGGTTCGACTGCATCGGCACACACTCGAAATCGAACCCATCAGGCAGTTCGCCGTCACGGTAGTCCGCCGGCGTAAGTGGCTTGCGATGCAGGAGATAATGGCCGAATTCGTGAGCCAGGGTGAAGCGCTGGCGCCCGCGATATCGTTCCTCGTTGTTGTAAAGGATCTGCCAGCCCGGCTTCTTCCGGCGCGCGCGCAGCATGCCCTCGAACCCGTCAATGTCGACGCCTTTGACCACGGTGATCGGGTCCGGGTAGTTGCGGGAAACCTCCATCGCCAGAGCCTCGACATCCACTGGGAACCGCTCCTCGCCCAGAACTGTGCGGAGAATGGTGTTCAAGTCGGTCGCTGCTCGTTTGGGCGATTTGCGGTTCCGGTCGTTCATTCGTCCTCGTCATCCAGGATCTTTAGCATCCCGCGCAGCCTTTCCTTACTCTTGACGTTCATCTTCTGATAGTTGCGGAAAAAAGCTAGATCCGCGGCGTCGGCTTCAGTGACTTCGTCCGTCGCCAGTAGGTATCCTGTGGTTGTGTCGAGCGCATTTGCGATCAGGTGCAGCTTTTCGGCCGATGGACGGGCGACACCCTTGTTCTCGATCTCCCACATATAGCTTTTGCTGGACCCAACTCGTTCGGCGAGAGCTTCGAGGGTTAGCCCATTCTTCAGCCTTAGCTCCCGAATGCGCTCTCCCATTGGGGTTGGCATTATTGTTCATCCTTTGTTCTCAAGTTCGTAGTCGCCATACAGATTATACTTGACACGCGCTATCGGCAATCCCATCTTCGCGGAAGTTCGCAATCACGAACCTAAACTAGCGCTTTCACGCAACCCAGGAGATTGCCATGTCGGCGGTGACTGCTTTCATCCGCAATACGCCTAAAGCCTCGCTCGCCGCCTATTTTATCCACACAGGAATCACGCTCTCCCCACCGGTGAACTGGGACGCGCCAGGGGATATCGTTCGCCCGGTGCTCCAGGCAGTCGATGAGATGGATGCCATCACCCGCGACCGGGTTGAGACCGTTGCCGAGCGCGTCACTGGCATGGCTGATGAGGCCGGCGAGACCGCGATCTACAGCGTTGCGCGGGACCCCGGCTTTCTCGACACGCTCAGCAATCCCTACGCCCGCGCATTGTGGATGTTCCTCAACGACGCCATGGGGTTCCGGCATGCCGAGGAGGTGCGGTTTACCGATGACCGGCGTCGCGGGCGTATGTGGGATGGCTTCATCGGCGAGCCGAACCTTGCGCTCCATCGCGACACCGCTGCCATCGATCTCTTCAAGGCTGCGATCCGGGACCGTTTCCAGTCGAATAACGTTCATGTCGACATCTTCGACCGGCAGCGTCCGACCTTCGAAGGCGCCGAGTGCGCCCTTGTTCAGGCTGCCATATATCGCGAGGGGCGTCCGGACGACTTTCTCGAGTTCGTAAACGGCACCCTCGACCGGCGCGCGCGCCGCCCGGTGTTCGAAGCGGCGATCACTTATGAACCCGCGACCGGCGTCATCGAGGTCGTCGCCAACGACCGCGAAAGCCGTGAGGACTTGGTTCGCATCTTCGCACGCGATCTCCTGGGCACGGAGTTTGAGCAGGAGCGTCTGCCTTTCCGACAATTCGATCTCGGGAAATTGCGCCAGCCTTTCGCCTTCCCGACCGATCCTGGTGACGGGATCGAGTCGGTTCGGGTGAACCAGTTGCGTCTGATGCCAATCGATACGGTGGGGGAACGCGTAACCCTCGAATGCATGCGTCAGGCGACTCAGACAATCTGGCAGATGGCACAGGACCGGTTCGCCTCCAACAATCCGCTCCTTGGCGGGTGGGTCGTGACGCAGGCCAAGCTGTCGATTCGCTTCCACCCTCAACCCGGGGCCAAGCGCGGCAAGACATTGCCGCTGACGATCACGATGCCCCATGGTTGCGATCTCAAGGACCGGACCGAACGCGAGCGTATGATCGGCGACAAATATCTCCGGCGTTGGGAAATCGTGCGACATGTCTGAGACGAAGCCGCGCCTTAGCCACGCGGCAATTGATCTTCTGCTTGGCATCGTCGAATCGCCGAGCATGTCGATCGCCGGCGCGGTCCTAGATGGCTATCACGCCGGAGCGGGGGCCGAATTGGTCAACGCCGGCGCGCTCCAGGCCGATGGGTTCGAGCCGGTAGCGGTATCCCAAGCTGATCACGACGATGCCCCAGTAAGCCTGGTCTGGGATGGCGAGAAACGGCGGCACGGCTACTTCAGTCCGGCCGCCGGCATGGTTGCCGTCGAGGATCGTGCCCTCCTCCGATTTCGCCTGCAGCCCGCCTGGCTCCTTGGCTGGATTGCCGGCGAGCTTGGCTTCGCGGGCGTGATGCGACCCGTCGAGCTCGTACCCGACCGTCTATGGGATCTCGGCGATATCTGGCTTGGAGATCGGAAATCCGAGCAGCGGCGGACGGCGATCTATTTTGCGCGCCGCATCGGTGAGACCGGGGCCATCCTACGCGCACGCAATGCGCTGCAATCTCGTGCAGGTCGACCGCCCGGGGTCATCCTGGTGTCGTCCCCGGAAATTGTAGCCGACGATTCCGCGATGATGACGACGACGATGATGCCCATCGCACGATGCGCAAAAGCCGGAGTTGTCGAGTTTTTCTTGGATCTCGGATTTATCCGTTCCGCGGTACATGGCGTGAAATCCATCCGGCCCCGAGATCCTGTGCAGGTGGATGCCGAATTCCGAGTGGTACGGGTTGGAGAACGGGAGTTCCGGTTTGGCGGCGATAAGCAGCGTCAGGTGGTCGCATATCTTTATGCCGCTTGGGGCCGTGGGGAAGGTCATGTCAGCGTCGCGCTGATGTTCAGCGAACTGGACTTCTCGGAATCGACGCGGTTGCGCGACCTCTTCAAAGGGAACAGCGGTTGGAAAGATCTGATCGGGTACAAGGACGGAGCCTGCTGGCTCCGATGCGAAGAATTACTGAACGGTAGTCAGGTCAGCTCAGATTGATCGTTGCCTCGATCATTGCAAGTTGGCTCATCAACCAGTCGAACGGTGGCGAGTCGCCGAGAATCATACCCTCCATTGCGGCGTAATCTTTTTCGATTTCACGACGCAGCTCCGGTTGAGGCATGACTCGCAAAGAGCCGGGCACCGCTTCCTCGAATTTTTTCCACGCCTGGCGGAAGGCGAGGATGTTGTGCTGCCTCACCGCGGTTGCCAGCGCCTTGTTCTTGAGTGCGCTCTTCCCGATTCCGGAATCGCTGATCATGGCGACATCGTAGTAGTGGCGCGAAATTCGATCGCGGTCTGAAGGCAATCGCTTCTCGTCACGGAAACCACAGTGGGTGCCATGCAGGATGAGGAGCTTTTCCCAATATGTCCGTTCCGGCTCAATGGTCGTGATCCCGGTGATTTCGAATTGCCACTCGGGCAGATCGCCGGAAATGAACGGGCGAACTGATCTTACCGCATGAGGATCGAGCGCTGAGCGAGCGCCACCTTCGATTTTAACGCGAGGTAAGACGTAGTCCGTTGTGCCGTCGGTGAACATGCTCTTGTATTCGACGAGCAAAGTCTGTCGGTCGTCATCGTCGTCGTCGACGACGATGTTGCAATCGGCACCAGATGTGCGAAGCCCGGATTGAAGGGTGCTACTTAGGTCACCTGTGATGTAGGCGCTGCAGGCAGCACGAAGCTCATCGAAGAGCGCCTCGCGCTTTTTTCTAGATAAGTTCGTTTGTGGGTTGCCGGGATCGCGATCACCTTTGAAGCCGAGATCCTCGCGGAAGACAACGGCGTCGATGTCTTCTGAAAATCGGTGAATCAAGCCGAAGGCCTTCGAAAGCGAGGTGCCGCCCTTGAACCAGAGTTTCGGTTGTCCCTGTGGGCGCCCGTTATAGAGCGCTTCCAATACGAGGCAGACCCAGAAATCTTTCTCTACATAGGAAGGGATCGTGCCGATTCGTTGGGCTGTCGCGGTGAAGACGTCGGCTTGTTCGGCTGGCGAAAGCCCGAGGAAGCGTTCGAACGACGGGTTCACGCCGCACTGCCGACGCGGTCAACGATCTTGTTCACGGTGGAGAGCGCCCAATCGGGAAGCGTGCGCGTTCCCTTGATGAGGTCGCGCTTCACCGCATCAGGAAGTCGCTTCTGCAGGATTGTCACTGTCTGCGGATCATCGATGGCACGAGCACCGAGCCAGTGCAGCGCTTGGACAACCGAGGCCGCAGGCCGGCCGGCCCAGTTCATAATGGTTGGCCGAGCATGCCGCAGCCGAATGGTCCAGCCATCGACCTTGAGCGTTCGACTGGCGCCATCCGTGACGTAATTCGCTTTGGCTGGCACGGCATTGGTGAGGCCGAGCTTATTTGCCGCGACGATGCCATCGGGCATGACCCGGATGTTGTCGCGTCGCGCGACAGCCGCGACGGCGGCATCGAGATTGGTGGGGGCGGGACGGTTCAACGCCAGGCTGATCCGCGGCAAGTCGTACAGACCCCGACCGACCCGCCGGATCTGGCCGGTTTTCACCAGGCGCGAAAGGGCCTGGTCGACCGCCGCTCGGCTGCCGATATCCAAGAAATCCTTAGGCGTGCACACCCATTTTCCCTTACCATGGGCCCGCACACGATTGAATATTTTATCTGCAATTCCAGTCATTTGGACTATCTTCCAGCAAATGCTCTGTCAGATATATAGTATGAGTTTCTGACAAAAGCAATTCCTCCCCGCCGGCCCCCTTTTGGCCTCCCGGGCTCCTCCCCCGACACCCCGCATCCTCCTCGCAGGTTTTCGACACCACCTGCTGGAGGACGCGATGTCCGTCAAACACATGAACCAGATCGATCTGGCCCGCCGCTGGAGCATCAGCCCGCGCACGCTGGAACGCTGGCGTTGGGTCGGCGAGGGCCCTCGCTTCGTAAAACTGGGCGGCCGGGTCCGGTATCGCCTCGAGGACGTCGAAGCCTACGAGGCTCAGCAGGTTCGCGCCAGCACCGCCGAGACCGGAGCGTTGCCGGCCCCTGAGTCCCCGGCCGCCGATTTTTCTCGCGACGGTGGAACTGGCCGTGCTCGCCATCAAGGCGCGGCCGCGTAGGCGTGATGTCATTCCCTGAGGCCACATGGTCGATCGCGGAGCTTGTCCGGAATGGAGCGGAGTGGCTTACCGGCTTTGAGGCCGACGACGCGGGATTTCGCTGATCCCACACCGCATGGGTGTTCGGGCCCGGACGCGCAGCGAGGTCACGGGGACGCGTTTCCGCCGGTGACGGCGATGTTTGGTGATTACAACCAACCCGGCCCTTGGACAGATAGGCGGGAACTGCGCTGGAGCGACCTAGCCGCGCTCCTGACGACCCACGGCGTGGGCCCGAAAGAGGGATCCTGCATCGTCCCAGCGATATTTCGCGGGACACGGCGTCATAAGGCCGACGCGGAACAGATCGACGTCGCCTTTTTGGACAGTGACAGTGGCGCGACCCTGGAAGAAATCGCCGCGGCCGTGCTTCGCCTGGGTTGGGCGGCGATCATCAGCAGCACCCACTCCCATCTGACCACACGAACCACGGTCAAGCGAAAGTCCTGGGAACGTTTCGCGCGCGGAGAATCAAGCCGGGAGGCGGCGTTCCTGGTTCAGGAGAAGGGCTTCAGGGAAACCATCGCCGCGAACGCATGTATCGTCGAGGAAACCGCCGATTCCGTGACGTTCGCCCATCAACCGTGCCCAAAGTTTCGCGTCGCCATTCCGCTGTGGCAGCCCTGGCGCGCATCCGCTTACGAGACCCAGGCCGCCGCCAACGCGGCATGGAAGGAGCGCATCGAAGCGTTGGCCGCCGCGCTGTGTCTCGACCACGATCAGGCCTGCACTGACACCTCGCGCCTGTTCTATCTGCCGCGCACACCTCCCGATGGAGCCACGCCGGAAACCCGGGTGATCGACGGTGGCCCGTGCGACTTGTTTCAGCTTCCCAGGCGGGATCAAACAAAATTCGCCCGCAGTCCGCGGCATGCGGCGACTTCCTCGTTACCTGCCAGCGTGATGCTGCTTTTCACGGATACGGTCACCGGTGAGGCCATCGATCTCATGGACTGGGCTCGCACTCATGGATCCAGGTTCATGATCGCGGCGGCGCTGAGAGCCCGGCGTCCGGACGTGTTGACGGGTCATGTGGTGGACGGTTCAAAAGTGCATCTCCAGTGCGTCAACGCCGATGCACACACGACGATGCACGCCGATAAGGCAACCTTTGTCATCGACGCCGGGAAGTCCGACAACGGCGGGTTCGTGTATCATTGCCGCCATAATCACTGCGACGGACGCGACCGGCTGTTCTTCCTCCGCCGGATGCTCGAGGAGGGATGGTTGGCCATCGCCGATCTCACCGATCCGGCCTTCCAGCGAGAGCGGACGGACACGCCGGCGGCGAACGAAAATGCCCGAGACGACGGTCGGACCTCCAACGGCCCTTCGTTCCTGCTGACCGAGCATGGGGTCGCGCAGGCTTTCGTATCACGCCATCGAGATCGACTGAGATATTGCCATGACACTGGCGCGTGGTTTTTCTGGAACGATACGAAGTGGCGGCAGGACAAGACGAAGCGCGCGTTCGATTGGGCTCGCCGCCTTGCGGCTGAACTCAGCCAGAATCGCGAATTCAAAATGAAAGTGACCACGGGTAAGGCAACATTCGCCAGCGCCGTCGAACGCCTGGCTCAGGCCGATCCGTCGATTGCCTGTACGATGGAGGCCTGGAACCCCGATCCGTTCCTGCTGGGCACGCCGAACGGAACGATAGACCTGCACACCGGCATTCTGATGCTCGCCAGGCAGTCGGACTTCATCACGAAACTGACGGCCGTTGGTCCGTCCGCGACGGCGGATTGTCCCCAATGGCTCGCGTTTCTCGAACAGGCGACGGCCGAGGATCAAGATCTCGTCGCGTTTCTTCGCCGGTGGTGCGGCTATGTCCTCACGGGTGACACGAGAGAGCATGCTCTGCTCTTCATCTATGGCCCGGGCGGTAATGGGAAATCGGTATTCATCAACACGGTGCAGCGGATCGCGGGAGAATATTGCCGGACGGCATCGATGGATACGTTCACCGCCAGTCACGGCGATAAGCATCCAACCGACCTCGCGATGTTGCACGGCGCAAGGATGGTGGTCGCGACGGAAACGGAAGAAGGTCGGGCCTGGGCTGAAAGCCGCATCAAACAAATGACCGGTGGTGACATGATCGCGGCGCGCTTCATGCGCCAGGATTTCTTCGAATATCGCCCAGCGTTCAAATTGACGATCGCGGGAAATCACAAGCCAGTTCTGCGTAATGTGGACAACGCGGCGCGCAGACGATTTAATATCGTTCCGTTCATTCGCCGTCCGGCGGCGCCTGACCGCGAGTTGGAAAAAAAGCTGGAAGCGGAATGGCCGGGAATTCTTCGGTGGATGATCGACGGATGTCTCGACTGGCTGGCGAACGGGTTGAAGCCACCATCCGCCGTCCGGGAAGCCACGGACGAATATTTTCAGTCGCAGGACGTTATCGGACGCTGGCTATCGGAGCGGTGCATCGTCGATCCGGGTCTCACGTCCAAGCCAGGTGAGTTGCTGGCGGACTGCCGCGGGTGGGCGGCCCAGAACGGTGAAACGCTCCCAACACCTCCGCAGTTCCGGTCCGCGATCGAGAAGACGGCCGGCGTCCGATACGTCACCGTCAAGGGGATACAGCAGGTCAGAGGCATCGGCATGCACCCGCCGGCCACTGCATATTGGGGGGACACGGGTTAATGGGGTGGAGGACGGTGGAGGCTCTTCCCGTTACTTCGCCACGCGTACGCGCGCGCGTGGCGCATCAACCGGATGGACCTCCACCGTCCTCCACCCCAGGGCACCCCAGAACGGGAATAGCGACCACGCCTAGTGCCGGAAAAGACTTTCAGACGAGGACGAACAGCATGGCGAAATCAAGCAAACGCCGGCGCACCACCGCCCGCGGTCACGACGAGAACCTTTCCAGGCCGTCGGCCTGGCGGCGTCAGCATGGGGAGTTCGGGCCGCCGAGCCACGATACCGACCCCGAGACCGGCGCGGTGGTCGTGCATCGCCGCGCTGTCGATACGCTTGGCATGATGCTGGCGAATGGGACGATCAGCCAGGAGATGCACGACGCGGGCGCGCTGTTTGGCTCGCTGTTCCGCAAGGCGGCGATCGAGCATGTCGCGACGTCGGCCTTCCTGCGCATGCCGGGACAGAGGGCGGACCACCTGTCCGAGACCAGCGTGCATGCCCGGATCAAGATCGCGGACGCGATGGATGTGCTGGGCGGCCACGACACGGCGGCGGGCTCGTGTGCCTGGCACGTGCTGGGCACCGGGGCGTCAGTGCGGGAGTGGGCTATCCGCCGCGGCTGGGGGGGCAGGCCGGTGTCACCACCCCAGGCTCAGGGGATGCTTGTGGCGACGCTGTGCGTGCTGGCAGCCCATTTTGGTATGGTCACCACGCCAAGGGCAGCGTGACGCGGTGCGACAACCTGGACGAAAAATGCACGAGGCGTAGTCAAGCGTAGCTATGCGCGTGAATGTCGTATTGAGTAATGAAATCTACAACGCTATCATCTGGACACCTTAAAAAAGTGTGCCCGGAGCCCGGGCAGACGGACGAACCTCTCCCCGGAGCCCTCGGCCGTAATGCTATGCCCCACCCCGACAGCGCTGCTTTCTACGCATCGACCTTCTGGCGACATCTTCGCCGTCATTGCCTGGCCCGTGACAATCACCACTGCGCCGTTGTCGGTTGCACCCGTCGCGCCACCCATGCTGACCACATCGAACGCCGCCCTCGTTCGCCAACGCCCACGCCAGCCGATCGTCTCGGCAACCTGCGATCCCTCTGTGCCCACCACGACGCCCAGCTGAAGGAACGGCCCAACGGTAGCCGGTCAGGTGGGGCCGGCCGCATCCGCGGTGCCGATGCCAACGGGTGGCCACTGGACCCGCGGCGGCAGTAGCCGCGGCGTGCCAGGGGAGCCTGGGGAGCCTGGGGAGGGTCACCGGCCTGGGGGGTGGGGGTTTCTCGAACCAGCAAAAACCGTACCAGCAACCGTGTTGGGCCAAGGCGCGCACAGTCGCGAAAGTCGCATAGGGGGTCAAACGCCCCCGTCGCCAGATTCTGCCAATCCGCAATCGAGGCGCCATGACAATTCCCGCTCCCGACCGCGTTCAGGCCGCCGCCGTGGCAGCCGACCGTGTTGGCGATGAGGTCCCGATGCAGCTTGATCTCACTGTGGAGCCAGTGCCGCTGGCACAACTGCTGCCCTACGCCACGAACGCGCGCACGCACTCGGATGAGCAGGTCGCGCAGATCGCGGCGTCGATCAGCGAGTTCGGCTTCGTCAATCCGGTGTTGCTGGACGAGGCTGGTGTGCTAATCGCAGGCCATGGCCGCGTCCTGGCGGCGAAGAAGCTGGGGCTGGAGACGGCGCCGGCGATCCGGCTCGGTCATCTCAGCGAGGCGCAGGCGCGGGCCTATCGGCTGGCGGATAATCAGATTGCGCTGAACGCCGGCTGGGATGCCGCGATGCTGCGGGCCGAACTGCTCGATCTCGACGCGATGGGGTTCGACATGAACCTCGTCGGCTTCAACCAGGCCGACCTGGCGGCGATGATGGCGGGCGACGGCAGCGCCGTGGACGAGGCGGCGGCCGATGAGCCGGCGCCTGAGCCACCTGCCGATCCGGTGAGCCGGCCGGGCGATCTGTGGATCCTGGGCGAGCACCGGCTGCTCTGCGGCGACGCCACCTCGGCAAACGACGTCACTCGGTTGCTGGATGGCACGAAGCCGCACCTGCTTCTGAGCGACCCTCCTTATGGGGTGAACTACGATCCTGCCTGGCGGAACCGGGCCGGCGTCTCGGCGACGGAGCGGACGGGCGTGGTCAGCAATGACCACCGCGCCGATTGGCGCGAGGCATGGGCACTGTTCCCGGGCGACGTCGCCTACATCGGGCATGCGGCCGTTCACGCGCGCACGGTGATGGAAAGCCTCGAAGCTGCC
>CAIUPC010000010.1 GCA_903900905.1 uncultured Acetobacteraceae bacterium | reverse complement strand
GGCGGCATCCTGCAGCAATCGGAAGACGCGGTCGAAGCCCGCCATGCCTTCATCGAGAAGCGCAAGGGCGTGTTCAAGGGGCGTTAACAAAAGCGGCGACGGCCTCTCTTCCCCGTCATCCACGCGCTTGTCCCATGGGCGCTAACACAGGGAGGGATGGCAGCAAAAACCGTCATCCCCGGGCTTGTCCCGGGGACCATGGTTTCCGCTTGGACCGCGATTGGTCCCCGGGACAAGCCCGGGGATGACGGGGAAATAGGCCGTCGCGACTGTTTGCGCCCATGGGGTTGTCGAGGGGATGACGGTTTTGAGGGCCGCTTCGCCCAGATCGAACGCCTATGGGCCGATCTCACGATCCAAACAGAAAATGGGCGGCGCCTGCACAGCGACCGCCCATTTTCATACGTTACTCCGACTGCCGGCTACTTTGCCGGGGCGGCGGCGTTCATCTGCTCCAGGCTAACCCGGCGCGGTTCGATGCCCAGCACCACCACCACCACAGCGAGCGCGGCCAGCAGACCGATCATCATGGTCGTCACGGCTTGCACACCGCCGGTGTCGAAGAGCGAGACCACGATGAACGGCGTGACGATCGTGCCGCCGCGGCCGAACATGTTGCAGATGCCGGCGGCCCGCAGCCGGACCTCGGTCGGGAACAGTTCCGGCACGTAGATGCCAAACAGCATGGAATACAGGACGAAGATCGGTGCGGTCAGTGCGAGGCCGCCAAACGGCAGCAGCGCCGGGTCCTTGATGCCCGGATAGAACCAGGCCACCCCGACCGCGACCACGCAAGCCAACGCGACGGTCGGTTTGCGTCCGATGCGATCGGCTGCGAAAGCCGCACAGGCCCCGCCCAAGGGCGCCCCAATGGCCATGACCAGCGCGAGTTTGAAGGAGCTGGTCATCGACATGCCCTGGCGGATGAAGAAGGACGGCAGCCAGGTGACATAGCCATGGATGATCGTGTTGATGATCATGAGCGCCAGACTGCCGACGAGCATGTGACGCAGCAGCGGCGGCCGGAACAGCGAGCTGAACGTTGCTGGCGGCCCAGGCGGCGGCAGCACGAGATCGGGCAGCTCTTCGGTGCACTCAGCTTCGACCTGCTGCAACATGGTCTCGGCTTCCAGATCGCGGCCGACGGCTTCCAGCCAGCGCGGGCTTTCCGGCAGCGACTTACGGATCCACCAGACGGCCAGGCCGCCGATACCACCGATGAAGAACATGATCCGCCAGCCATGGGTCGGGATCAGGTAGGTGCTGAGCAGGATGGAAACGGGCAGACCGAGCGCGACGATCATCGCCATGATGCCCAGCCAGCGGCCGCGGGATCGGGCGGGGATGAACTCGGTCAGGGTCGCATAGCCAACAACGTTTTCCGCGCCGAGGCCGAGGCCCATGAAGAAACGCATGACGATCAGCGTTTCCATGTTCCACGAAAAGCCTGCGGCCAGCGACGCGAAGCCAAACAGCGCGAGATTGACCTGGTAGGTGAAGCAGCGGCCATAGAGATCGCCGACAAAGCCGGCGATCACGCTGCCCAGCATCATGCCGATGAACGTGGACGAGACGAACAGCGCGTTCTGCGACATCGTCGCGAAACCGCTTTGCAGCGTCGCGCCGAGCACCGCGCTCGCGAGATAGATGTCGAAGCCGTCAAGAAACATCCCAATACCGACGAGCGCGAACACGCGCCGATGGAAGCGGGAGATGGGAAGCCGGTCAAGCCGGGCCCCGGCATTTACGCTTGGCATCTACAGGGTCCCCTTAATACTACGCTTTTATCGACTGATAACGTGGCTCTGAACGCATGAACGGGGGTTCATCACCCTTCGTC
>CAIUPC010000009.1 GCA_903900905.1 uncultured Acetobacteraceae bacterium | reverse complement strand
CCGGCCTTGGCCTCCCCGGCGGAGACCGAGATCGCGCTGCCAAGATCAAGCGCTTCCGCGACCCCCGCCAGCACGGGCTGCGACACCAGCCGCGCCAGCCGGCGGCCGAGGTCGCCCTCTTGCTCCCGCGGGAAACGTTCGGCCAGCCATTCGGCCATCAGCAGGCCCAGGACCCGGTCGCCGATAAACTCCAGCCGCTCATTCGATCCGCGCGATCCGCGGCTGGTGGTGGCGGAGCGATGGGTCATCGCCTCCCGCAGCAGGTCGGGCCGGGAGAAGGCGTGGCCGAGAATAGCCTCCAGCGGGGACGTCAGTGTCGCGCGTTCCGTCAATGGATGCGGTTCAGCAGGCGGGACCAGCGGATCTTGAAGGGCCATTCCCAAAACGCCCACCAGGCATCGTTGGGGTCGCTCTCGATTGAGAAGAACAGGATCTCCGCCCGGCCCACCAGGTTTTCCACCGGCACGAAACCGACGCCGGAGGCATTCATGAAGCGGCTGTCCGACGACATGTCACGGTTATCGCCCATCGCGAAGACGTGGTCAGCGGGGACGGTATATTCCACGGTGTTATTGGCATCGAATTCCCGCGCCGGATCAAAGCTGGGGCGGTGCGCGTTCTCAACCCCGTCGGTGGCTTTCAGGATGTCGTGTTTGACCCCGCCGGGCAGGGTTTCCTGATAGCGGCGCAACTCCGTCCGGATGCCCTGGTCGCGCGCCTGGAATGTGCCTTGCGTGACGCGGGGCGCGGCCTCTCCATTAATATAGAGCAGCCCTTCCTTGACCTGGATGCGGTCGCCCGGGAGGCCGATGATGCGCTTGATATAGTCGGTCGAATTGTCATGCGGCCATTTGAACACCGCGACGTCGCCACGATGCGGCATGTCGCCAAAGATGCGGCCGCTGAACAGCGGCGGCGACAACGGCATGGAGTATTTGGAATAGCCGTAGCTGTATTTCGACACGAACAGGTAATCGCCCACCAGCAGCGTCGGGATCATGCTGCCGGACGGGATGTTAAACGGCTCGAACAGGACCGTACGCACGCCCACCGCGATCAGGCCGGCGTACACGATGGTCTTGATATTCTCGGCCCAAACGCCTTGTTGCTTGCGCTTGGCCGCGGCCTTGGTGGTCGCCATGCGGGATGAGGCCTTCAGGTACGAGAAGCGCGCGGTAAACGCGCGCGGGCAAATGCGGAATGCGCGCGGTTCAAGCGCGCGGGCAGGCGCTGTGTCAAGCGATGGCTGCCGGCACAGCCGAGATGATCACCTGCGCGAAGGCATAAGGATACTCATCCGTCATCGTCAGATCGACCTGGGCCACCATCCCCGCGGGGGTCAGGGCTTTCAGGCGAACTGCCGAACCGCCCGTGAGCACAAGCGTCGGCTTGCCCCCCGGCAGATTGACGACGCCCAGATCGGAGAAAAACACCCCGCCCGCGACCCCGGTGCCCAGCGCTTTGGACGCGGCCTCTTTGGCGGCGAAGCGTTTGGCAAAGGTCGAGGGCCGGATCCGCTCGGCCCGCTGCGCCGCATAGGCCAGCTCGACCGGGGTAAAGACCCGCTCCAGGAACCGCTCAGCATGCCGTTCAATCACTTTTTCGATGCGGCGGATGTCGCACAGGTCGGAGCCGAGGCCCAGAATCATCAGCCCGTCGCCCGTTCGACGCTGCGAATGCCACTGGCGCCGCGCAGGCCCGCGACGACCTTGGCCAGATGCGCGACATCGCGCACATCCACGTCCACCAACGTCTCCATGAAGTCCTGCTGGCGGTTGACGATCTTCAGATTGGCGATGGCACCGTCCTGCTTGGCGATGGCATTGGTCAGATGCGCCAGCGCGCCCTGGTCGTTGCCGGTGACGATGCTGATGCGGGCGGTGTGGGATGGGGCTTTGCCGGTGGTGCCGCCCTTGTTCAGGGTCTCGTAGTTCCAATCGACATCGATAAACCGCTCCGGCGTGGCGGCGAAGCCGGCCAGCGTCTGGCAGGCGCGGCCATGGATGGTCACGCCCTTGCCGGTCGCCACGATGCCGACGATCTCATCGCCGGGGACCGGATGGCAGCACCCCGCGAAACTATAAGCCATCCCCGGGACCAGCCCCGTGATCGGCATGCCATGATCCGGCTTGGTTCCCCGCGCCACCCGCGGCAGCAGCGGCGGCATCATGCGGGTCGAGCGGGTGGTCTGGCGCAGCTCCGGATAGGCGACGTGGACAACATCCCGCCCGCTGAGATTGCCATTGCCGACAGCGATATAGAGGTCGTCCAGTGACGTGTGCTTCAGCGCCTTCAGATGCGGCTCCAAAGCCTTCTCCGAGCCATCGACGCCCGCCTGGCGGAAGGCTTTGGTCAGTTCGGCTTTGCCGGAGTCGCGGCTCTGTTCGCGCTGTTCCTGATGGATGAAGCGGCGGATTCGGGCGCGGGCCTTGCCGGTGACGCAGAACCGCTCCCATTGCGGCGACGGCGTGCCGCCGCGGGCGGTCATGATCTCGACCTGATCGCCGTTTTGTAACTGATGGCGCAGCGGCAGCAGGCGGCCGTTGATCTTGGCACCGACGCAGGTGTCGCCCACCTGGCTATGTACCGCATAGGCGAAGTCTATCGGCGTGGCACCACGCGGCAACGGGATCAGCTGGCCCTTCGGCGTGAAGCAGAAGACCTGATCACCGTACAGTTCGAGCTTGGTGTTCTCGAGGAATTCATCCGGGGCCGAGGAATCTTCCAGAATCTCCAGCAAGTCCTGCACCCAGCGGAACTGCTGGGTTTCCTTGCCATCGATCTTGGCGTCGTGGGTTTTATAGAGCCAGTGCGAGGCCACCCCGTTTTCCGCGACATCGTTCATGTCGGGCGTGCGGATCTGGATTTCGATCTTCTGGTTGCGTGGTTCGCGCAGCGTCACCCCGGTATGCAGCGACTGGTAGCCGTTGGATTTGGGGGTAGAGATATAGTCTTTGAACCGCCCGGCGATCACCGGATAGGACGAATGCACCGCCCCCAGCGCCGCGTAGCAATCGCCCTTGCCGGCGACGACGACACGGAATGCCATCAGGTCGGACAACTGCTCAAACGCCACATTGCGGCGCTGCATCTTCTCCCAGATCGAATAGGGTGATTTCTCGCGGCCGGTGATTTCCAGCACATTCACGCCGGCATCCTGGCAGACTCTGATCAGTTCCTGGCGCACTTCATCGATGACATCGGCCCCCTGGCCGCGCAGGAAGTTGAGCCGGGCCTGAATCGTGCCATAGGCCTCCGGTTCCAACTGCGCGAAGGACAGGGTTTGCAGTTCGGTCTTCACCGCGTCCATGCCGATGCGTTCGGCCAGTGGCGCGTAGATTTCCATCGTCTCACGCGCGATGCGCTCACGGCGCTCGGGCTTCTGCACGAAATGCAGCGTGCGCATATTGTGCAGGCGATCCGCCAGCTTCACCAGCAGCACGCGGATGTCGCGGCTCATGGCCAGCACGAGCTTGCGGAAATTCTCCGCCTGTTTGGTGCGGTCCGATTGCAGCTCGAGCCGTGTCAGCTTGGTGACGCCGTCCACCAGCCCGGCGATCTCTTTGCCGAATCGCGCCTCGATATCCGGCAGGCGGATGGCGGTGTCTTCGATCGTGTCGTGTAGAAGGCCGGTGACGATGGACGCGGTGTCGAGCCGGTATCCCGCCAGGATATCAGCGACCGCGATCGGGTGGGTGATATAGGGATCGCCATTATCGCGGCGCTGATTGCCATGCGCCTGCATCGCCATCACATAGGCGGCGTCGATCAGGCTGGTATCAGCCTTGGGATCATAGGCGTGAATTTTCCTTTTCTATGAAGCGCTCAATGTTCCGAACAAAGTCCTTAAATTTGGCCCGGTTCACCACCGCAAAAAGCCCTTTATGGTTATAGTCAAAAAAGTTGGTGGCCTCCAGGCCGAAT
>CAIUPC010000008.1 GCA_903900905.1 uncultured Acetobacteraceae bacterium | reverse complement strand
CAATCGCAGCACTGGCGGAAACCCTGGTCCCCGGGACAAGCCCGGGGATGACGGGGAGGAGTCGCCGTCGGTCACTATGTCAGCGCCGATGGGACCTGTTCCGGGGACCAAGGTTTCCGTTGGTACCGCGATTGGTCCCCGGGACAAGCCAGGGGATGACGGTGCTTAACTCACCCCAAAGCCCCATCAGCCCGCAACCGCGCGATCCGCTCGGCGCTGAAGCCCAATAGTTCCGCCAATACGTCCCCCGTATGCGCCCCCAACCCAGGCGCCGGACCAATCGCGCGCCCAAAGCTGGTGCGCCAGGGCAGCCCAGGCACGAGGCCATCGCCAAGGCGATCCCAGAAACCGCGGGCGCGCAAATGCGGGCTTTCCACCAGATCAAACGATCCCGTCACCGCCGCGGCCGGAATGCCGGCGCGCGCCAAAACGGCGGCAACCGCACCCGCCTCCCGCGTCGCGCACCAGGCGGCCAAAACCGCCTCCACATCGGGTGATCGGCGATCCGCCAGTTCCGCCAGACCCGGCACCAGCGCCTGCAAGGCGGCATAATCCGCCTCGTCACGCACCGCGACGCCGACCCATTGGTCGTCTCCGGCGGTGGGGAGAACGGCGTGGGGGGCGCAGCGATCGGACTGATTGCCCCGCGGGCAAGGCGGCTCGCCGCATTGCGCCGCCAGCAGCGGCTCAACCATGGTCCAGAGCATCGCCTCGATCATCGAGAAATCGATCCGCGCGACGGTGCCGTCGCGCCCGCGCTGCCACAGGCTGGCCGCGGTGATGAAGGCAATCAGCAGACCGCACATCGGGTCGAGCCAGGCCAGACCCACGCGCGGCGGCACGTCCGGGTGCCGGTTCAGCCCCGCGAAGCCGGCGAAGCACTGCAACAGCGTGCCATAGGCAACCGCATGCGACTCCGGCCCGGTGCGGCCCATGCCTGAGGCCGAGACGTAAATCAGGCCGGGATTCACCGCGCGCAACGCCTCCGCCCCCAGGCCCAGGCGATCCATCACGCCGGTGGCATAGTTCTCGATCACCACATCGGCTTTGGCCGCCAGATCGCGGGCGATGGCGACGGCGTCGGGGTTCTTCAGGTCCAGCACGATGGCGCGCTTGGCCTGGCCGAGCACGGTGTGCAGCTCTGACCCGCGGCCCGGATCGCCCTTGCCCGGGGCCTCGATCTTGATCACATCGGCGCCCATGGCGGCGAGGGTGCGCGTCACCGTCGGCCCGGCGATCACCCAGCTGAAATCCAGCACTCTGACGCCCGATAGCGGCAGCGCACCCGGCGCGCGCGGCAGGGGGGCGCCGGAAAACAGCGTCAGCCCATACGGGGTGCCTGGCGCCCGCACCGTCGTGCCGGCGATCTCCATGGGCTGAAAATAGGCGCGATGGCGGGACTGCGGCGTATCCAGCTGTTCATGCAATTCCCGCAGCGGGAAGCTGGGAACGCGCGCCTTCTGGGCGGTATCGGCGATCCACTGCTTGGGATGCTGGCGGCTCCAGTCCGACATCAGCGCATGCAGCGCATCCCAATTCGCCACCCGATCGGCTTTTGTGCGGAAGCGCGGCTCTTCACCCCAGGCAGGCGAGCCCATGGCCACCAGCCAGGACGCCCATTGCTGGTCCTCCCGCGGGGAGATGGCGGTAAACCCGTCGCTGGCCGGCAGGATGCAGACGGTCGCGCCATTGCCATCGGCGATGCGCTTACGCGGCCATTTCTTGCCCGACACCCCGGCGCGGGTCAGTTCGGTGATGGCGATAGTGGCCAGCGCCTCCTGAATGGAGACATCGACCACCGCCGGTTCCGCCGCCTGCACCGCGTGCATCCCGGCACAGGCACCGGCCAGCCCACCGAGGAACGCCGACTGGTGCCCGACCGGGCGGATGGGCGGTTCACTCAGATCATCCACCTGCCCGGTCAGCAGCCGCGCGATTCCGCTGGCGCAGATCAAGGTCAGGTCGGTGGCGGGATCGTCGGCCTGGCTGCCGATTTGCCCGTAGGGGGAGATCAGAACGATCGCCGCACGTGGATTGGCCCGGCGCAGCGTGTCCACGTCATGGGCCTTGGCGCGCAGCACGGCCGGCCCGCCCTCGGCAATGATGACATCGGCCGCCGCGATATCGGCCGCGCCTTTGCCGTGGTTCAGATATTGCTCCAACGGCGTTGCCAGGGCCGCACCGCTGACGCCCACCGCCGCCCCGGCATCCGCGAATAACCGCCCGCACACCGCGGCCGCGAGCCCGTCACCCAGCTGCGCGACCCGTAATCCCGTCAAAATCGACATGCCCGCCCCATCGCCCGGCCTTTCGTGTCCACCCTTTCCCGCCATGACGCGAGGAAGCCGCTGCTATGTCAATCGCGCGCCCCCTTTCAAAGCCGGGTGCCCAACACGATGTAACCCTCTGATACCAAGCGGCGTAGCCTTTGACTCACCGGTGTCTGGCCCCTCGTCATGCTGACGGAGGTCAGCATCCACGCCTTCGACCAATGCAACAGGGGAAAGGCGTGGATGCCGACCTCTGTCGGCATGACGGGGTGCTGGCATCGGTATGTCAGTGGTTGAGGCGGTTGGGCTAACCAGGATGAGGAGTCTAAAACATGATCGAACTACGCCCTTTCAACGGCCTCGGCGGCGGCCATCACGGTTGGTTGGACTCCAAGCATCATTTTTCCTTCGCCGGCTATCACGACGACGCCCGCATGAACTGGGGGCGGCTGCGGGTCTGGAATGATGATGAGATCGCCGCCGGCACCGGCTTCGATCCGCATCCGCACGCCAATATGGAAATCATCACCTACGTCACGCAGGGCGCCATCACCCATAAAGACAGCCTGGGCAATACCGGCCGCACCGAAGCGGGCGATGTGCAGGTCATGAGCGCGGGTACTGGCATCCGGCACTCCGAGTACAACCTGGAAAAAGAGACGACCAAGCTGTTCCAGATCTGGATCGTGCCGAATGAGCGCGGCGGCGCCCCTTACTGGGATGCGAAGCCCTTCCCGAAGGACGCGCGCTCCGGCCAGTTCGTGACACTCGCCAGCGGGATTGCCACCGATGCCGACGTGCTGCCGATTCGGGCGGACGCGCGGGTCGCCGGTGCAACCCTGGCCGCCGGCACAACCGCCGAATACCACCTCGGGGTCGGCCGCTACGCCTATCTGGTGGCGGCGCGTGGCGCGATCGAGGTCAATGGCGTGCACGCCGGCACCCGCGACGGCCTGGCCATCGCCGATGAGGACGTGCTGCGGGTCACGGCGCTGGAAGATGCGGAGATCGTGCTGGTGGACGCGGGTTAAGTTCGGACTCGCGCTGGGCCGGCTTTCTTGTCCGCACAAGCCGGCCCAGCGTGACCTGCCGTCCCATGAACAGATATTTTATTCGTTAAATAATTTCTTGAGACGTGGATGAGATTCGGCCAGACATGTCTGGGACGTGGCGCGATGGTTTCACCACAATACAATTTATCTTTTCGCATATTTCGAGCAATCACTGGTCCAACGCGGGCATTGCGTTATGTGCAAATTGCCGCCCGGTACACGGTATTGCCGCTCATGAGCATATTTTTTGTAAAATAATACGCCGTGCCCTCCGCGGCTTTTTCGTTCTCTGCGCCTCCGCGTTGCATGACGGCTAGCCCAACCGCGGGAGCCCGATAAGCGCAGCCAACCATCCCGGTAAACGAGAAATTATATCAATATTAATACTCTGAGACGAGAAAACGACGAACCCCGTGACGGCCAGCACCGGTTACACGCCCCGGAACCCAAACGGCCATTGCAACAAGGCGGAACACAGTCCAAATGACCGCCGTCCCATAACCCGACCCCGAGGATCCTCGCATGCGCCGCCGCGCCCTTCTGAAAGCCGCGCCCGCCCTGGCTGCCGCCCCGCTGTCCATGCCCGCCTTGGCGCAGGCGCAAAAGCCGTTGCGCTTCATCCCGCAGGCCAACCTGACCGTGCTCGACCCGATCTGGAGCACGGCGGTCATCACTTACAACCATGCCTACATGGTGTACGACCTGCTCTATGGCTACGACGGCGCCGGCAACATGCAGCCGCAGATGTGCGAAGGCCATGAGGTGTCGTCAGACGGCCTGACCTGGACGTTTACCTTGCGGGACGGCCTGAAGTTCCATGACGGCGAACCGGTGCGGGCGCGCGACTGCGTGCCCTCGATCATGCGCTGGGGCTCGCGCGATTCCTTCGGCCAGAAGCTGATGGGCTATGTGAATGAGGTCCTGGCCCTCGATGACAAGCGCTTCGCCATCCGCCTGAAGCGGCCCTGCCCGCAGCTGCTGTTCGGCTTCGGCGGCCGCCAGTGCTTCATCATGCCCGAGCGCGTCGCGGTTCGCCCCGGCACCGAGCAGATCACCGAGACCATTGGCTCCGGCCCGTTCAAATTCCACAAGGACCAGTGGGTGTCCGGCGTCAGCGCCGCTTATTCCAAATTCGACGGCTACGTGCCGCGCAATGAACCCCCGAAATTCTTCGCCGGCGGCAAGGTCGTCAATTTCGATCGCGTCGAATGGACCGTGCAGCCGGATCCCTCCACCGCCGCCGCCGCCTTGCAGAAAGGTGAGGCCGACTGGGTCGAGCTGCCGTTGATCGACCTGCTGCCGATGCTGAACAAGTCGCCTGGCATCTACACCAAAGTGATGGATCCCGGCGGCTGGCTGATGTTCATGGTGCTGAACCACCTGAACCCGCCCTTCGACAATATTAAGGTGCGCCAGGCCATCCTGGCCGCGCTGGATCAGCAGGCCTTCGTCGAATCGGTTGTTGGCGACCAGAAGCAACTCGCGATCGTGCCCACCGGCCTGTTCGCGCCGACGATGCCGATGTCCAACATGGCCGGGATCGAGAAGCTGACCAGCCCGCGCGATCTCGCCAAGGCGAAGAAGATGATCGCCGAATCCGGCTACAAGGGCGAGCCGGTGATGATCATGGCGCCGAGCGACCAGCCGGCTTTGACCCAGATGTCGCAGGTCGCGCGCGAACTGTTCGAGAGCATTGGCCTGAAGGTCGATTACCAGGTCATGGACTGGGGCAGCGTCGTCACCCGGCGCGTCAACCAGAACCCGCTGGATCAGGGCGGCTGGGGTGCGTTCATCACCGTCATGAGCCCGCTGACCTCCGCCAATCCCGGCAGCATGCTGTCGCTGCGCGGCAACGGCCGCAAAGGCTGGTATGGCTGGCCGACGGACCCGCGCATCGAGGAATTGCGGGAGGCCTGGTTCGATGCCCCCGACGTCGCCGCGCAGAAGAAAGTCGCGGAAGAGGTGCAGCGCCAGTATTTTGAGACAGTGCCGTTCCTGGCGCTGTGCCGGATGCAGCAGCCGATGGCCTTCCGCTCCGACATCAAGGACGTGGTCGCGGCGTCCTTCCCGGTGTTCTGGGGCGTTCGGCGGGGTTAACCCCGCCGCCAGCCGGTTCGCAGGGAGCTCAGCACCATCGCCGTGGCCGCGAACCCCGCGGCCAGGCCGATGCAAATCTGGGTCCCCAGCGCGATCGTCTCCGTCCCCGCGCCATGGGTCAGACCGAACACCAGCGCCACCAACGCGCTGCCGGTGGTCTGACCCAGCAGGCGGGAGGTGGACAGAATTCCACTCCCCGCCCCGGCGCGGTTGGACGGCGCGCTGCCGATCAACAGGCGGTTGTTGGGGGTTTGGAAGAAGCCGAAGCCGATACCGCAGATTGCCAGCCGCCAGGCGACGTCCCAACGGACGATGGGCACGGGCATGAGCAGCACCAGCACCAGGCCGGCCGTCATAACCGCCAGGCCGAACCCGCCGAGCAGGCCGGTGTCGTATTTATCGGCCAGCCGGCCGGACACCGGCGCCATGATCACCAGCATCGCCGGCCAGGGGGTGATCAGCACCCCGATCTCGATCGGGCTCAACCCGCCGATATATTGGAAGAAGAACGGCAGCGAGACCATGGCGATGATCTGCGCCGCATGCGCGCAGACCGCGGTGGCCGAGGACAGGGCAAAGACCGGGTTGGCGAACAGATCCACCGGCAGCATCGGCGCTTTCAGGCCCAGCTGGCGCCGGACGAAGACATAGCCCACCGTAACCGAGACCAGGAACTCCAACCCGATCATCAACGGCGACTGGCCGCGCCCGACCCCGTCCAGCGCGGTGATGAACAGGCCGAAGGTGATCGCGTTGAGCACAGCGCTCATCGGGTCGAACGGCGCCCCGGCCAGCGGCGTGCGCGGCAGGAACCGCAGCGACAGGCCCAACGCCACGATGCCGAGCGGCACCTGGATCAGGAACAGCCAGGGCCAGGACGTCACCGCCATCACCGCCGCCGCCACCGAGGGACCGGCAGCCGAGGAAGCCGAGACCACCAGCCCATTGAACCCGATGCCCCGCCCCAGCTGCGCCCGGGGGAAGATGAACCGCACGATCGCGCCGTTCACCCCCATAATCCCCGCGCCGCCAAAGCCCTGGACCACCCGTGCCGCCACCAGCAGCGGCATGTTCGGGGCCAGGGCGCAGGCCAGCGACGACACGATGTAAAGCCCCAGCCCCCAGCAATAGACCCGCCGGTGCCCGTAAATATCCCCCAGCGAGGCGAAGGGCAGCAGCGTCACCGTCACCGCCAGCTGATAGGCGTTGACCACCCAGATCGACTCGGCCGGCGTCGCCGCCAGGTCGTGTGCGATCGTCGGCAGCGCCACATTGGCGACCGAGCCCACCAGCACCGACATGGCGATGGAAATCGCCACCGCCAGCATCGCGATCCATCGCGTGGCCGGGGGCAATCCATCGGGAATCGGCAACGGTGGGTTAAGGGCCATGCGGCGGAAACTCCTGAGCCCGATCAATCGCCCGGCTGGGCGGGATTGCCAAGCCGTATCCGCAAAGGACTGTTCTATCGGGCCTCCGGGGAGAGCCGACCGCACACTAGCCGTCATCCTCGGGCTCGTCCCGAGGATCCCCTGTGGCACTATCACTGATTTTATTGGTAAAATACCAATAGCCGTGCGGCTGGCGAGCCTCGGGACGAGCCCGAGGATGACGGTTGTCAGCGGAAATCGGCTCTATGCAGTGGCCCGGCGTGCCCGCAAGCACCCGCTTGCCAAGCCGCGCTCGTGTGGCAGTTTGTCGTCATTCAACACAGGAGGACGCGATGCAAATCGGCGTGGTAGGTCTGGGCCGCATGGGGGCCAATATTTCGCGGCGGCTGATGCTGGCCGGTCACTCGACCGTGGTCTGGGATGCCAATCCCGGCGCGGTGACCGAACTCGGCACTGACGGCGCCATTCCGGCCGATGGGCTGGCCGATCTGGTCGGTAAATTGACCGGTTCGCCGAAAGCGGTGTGGGTGATGCTGCCGCATGGCAAGATCACCGAGGACACCATCGCCACGCTCTCGGGCCTGATGGGCCCGGGCGATATCATCATCGACGGCGGCAATACCTACTACAAAGACGACGTCCGGCGCGGCAAGGAACTCGCCGCCAAAGGGCAGCGCTACCTTGATGTCGGCACCTCCGGCGGCGTCTGGGGCCTGCAACGCGGCTACTGCCTCATGATCGGCGGCGACACCGAGGCCGTCGATCACCTCGACCCCATCTTCAAAGCCCTCGCCCCCGGGATCGGCAGCATCGAGCGCACCTCGGGCCGCGAAAACCACGATCCCCGCGCCGAGCAGGGCTACATCCACGCCGGCCCCGTCGGTGCCGGACATTTCGTGAAGATGATCCATAACGGCATTGAATACGGCATGATGCAGGCGATGGCGGAGGGGTTCGACATCCTGCGCAACCGCAACGCGCCGAAGCTGCCGGAAGATATGCGCTACGACCTCAATCTCGGCGACATCGCCGAAGTCTGGCGCCGTGGCTCGGTGGTGACGTCCTGGCTGCTGGACCTGACGTCGTCAGCGCTGGCAAAGGATGAGGCGCTGGATGGGTTCTCCGGCGTCGTGGAAGACTCTGGCGAAGGCCGCTGGACGGTCGAAGCGGCGGTGGAAGAGGCCGTCCCGGCCGAAGTCCTGGCCGCGTCGCTGTTCGTGCGCTTCCGTTCGCGGCAGGACCACACCTTCGCCGAGAAAGTACTGTCAGCGATGCGCTTCGGCTTCGGCGGCCATGTCGAGGCACCCAAGAAGGGATGACAATCGCACTCGTCATGGGCGTATCCGGCTGCGGCAAAACCACCGTCGCGGCCGGGGTTGCGCAACGCCTTGGCTGGAAACTGCTGGAGGGGGATGCATTCCATCCCCCGTCCAACGTCGCCAAGATGGCCTCCGGCACCCCACTGACGGATGAGGATCGCTGGCCCTGGCTGCGGGCGATCGCGTCGGCGGCGGCAGGTGAGGCTTCAGCGGTGATCGCCTGCTCGGCGTTGAAACGCGCCTATCGGGATGTCCTGAAGGCGGGACGCGATGATGTGGTCATCGTGTATCTGAAGGGATCGCGTGAGCTGATCGGGGCGCGGTTAGCGGCCCGGAAGGGGCATTTCATGCCGCCAGGGCTGCTGGATAGCCAGTTCGCGACCCTGGAAGAGCCGGGGGCGGAGGAGAATCCGTT
>CAIUPC010000007.1 GCA_903900905.1 uncultured Acetobacteraceae bacterium | reverse complement strand
GCTTGGTGGCCAATTGCGAGGTCGTCAGTTCGCCGCGGATCGCCTCAAGAGCAACCTTCGCCTTGAAATCCGCGCCGTAACGCGTCCGTTTGCCCGTCATCGGGTCCGTCCTTTTTACGACGAACCAAGCTTATGCACCTGTCCGATTTTCGGGGACCACCTCAGTCTGGGGGGCCCCGCCGAGGCGGACACGACACAGCATTGCTCATTCACCCTCTGCAGCGCAATCCAATGGAACCAAAAGACGGGGCCGGTCCGTGGGTTCGATGGCCAGACCTAGCCGCAGGAATCGGATTGTAGCATTCCAGTCCGCCTCGCGGTCATCCCAATCGTTCCGCCACCGCGCGGTAGCGGGCCAGGCGGTTTCCTCATGAGGCGGGGGGATACGCCTAGGATCGGCTCTGCGAGGTTGAGATTAGCCATGCGTTATGTAGCCACGATAGGTTCCAACGCCTCTTTTCGCCCATTATTTTTCGAAACCCGTTGATTCCGCTTTAAACTTGAGTTGCTTCGCGTTGTCGCGAACGATCCCAACCTCTGCTTCATCGAAACCGCCGTCGGCCTCGGCTTCGATCTCTAGCGTCAGCTTCACCTTGGCCCCTGGCGTGCGCTGCAATTCCATCACCACGGCCATGAGTATGGCGTCAAACGCTTTGACCGGTCGGATCATGTCAATCTCGACCGACCCATAGAACCGCTTGGGCCGCGCAGGCGCCGTTACGGTTGGGGTGAGCGATATGGCGACCGGCACCGCGCCAGGGCCGCTCACAGCGACGGCAGGGCTACCGGACGGTGTGTCCACCGGCGCTTGTGCCTTGGCAGTTTCCCGGTCCTGCTGCGCCGTTACCTCGGACGCCCGCACCAGCAACGCACCCGGCGAAAATATCTCTGGCGGGCTTCGGCCCCAGATCAGATGGCGATAGTCGCCGGTCGCTGGGTCAAATTCATCAGCGTATCCGAACTGTGGCGCGAGCTTGCCGACCGCGTCTCGGATTGCGCCATCCAGCACGATGCGGTCCCGAACCTTCGGCATGTAGACATAAGTCGCAAACCAGTCCGCGACTTCCGAGACCGGCAAATGAGGCCGGTCTGCAGGCCATATCGGCTGGAGTGCGAGCCACAGGCGTTCACCGCCCAACCTCTCCAGCGCGATGCCATCACCCTTTATCTTGTCGTAGACAGTGGCCGGAACAGGAGGCCGATCTCTGGCCGAGATCAGGCTGTGCTCCAGGTCGAACGCCTTCCCGGCTACATCGCTTTTGATGGGGTAGAAGATGTGACTCCAGGCCGCCCGCACAGCGCGGCGGGCGCCATCGCCCTGGGCCTTCGCCTTGTCCGTAGCGTCTGTCCAGGTGCCTTGCGTGGTCTGCGCCTTGAGCCGGTCGTCTTTCATGATGGCCGCCCAGGCCATGGCTTTCGCCACCACCTCGCGGGCGGTCGTCAGATTGGCGTCATCCGGCGCGACAAAGATCAGCGTATTGCGGTGACGCCGCTGAGACGACCGACAGCGTGTTAGGGTTTCGGCCACCGCATCGGTCGCCGCTGACTTCCCTGCGCCCTTGCCAGCATGGCCGGAGGCGGGGCCGAGGATTACCAAGGACAACGCCCCGGCCTCATCGATGCCGATAGGTTCATCCGGTGCTGCGAAGACCCGGTCGAAGCCGCCTTTCGTGCGGGCATCTTCCTGGAGCATCCGCACGATATCTGCATCGATCTCATGGG
>CAIUPC010000006.1 GCA_903900905.1 uncultured Acetobacteraceae bacterium | reverse complement strand
GCCTCCGGAATGCCCGCCGCGTCCAGCTCCGCCTTGCGGGCCAGAACGGCAGCGCGAGTGGGTTCAAGCACCGCGTCCAGCCGCCGAATGACCGTCATCGGCAGGATGATGTCGCGGTATTTGGTCCGGTCGTAGACATGGTGGAGCACGTCATCGGCGATGCTCCAGATGAAGCCGTTGATGTTCATGCCGGCACCCGACGCGCGAAGGGCACAACATTGGCGGGACGAATATCCTCGGGTAGCTCCCCGGCGCTTTCGTCCGACAGGCGTTCCAGGGGCCTGACAACCGCTTCTTCCCACAAAGCGGCCATGACGCCTTCCAGTTTCTGGTTCAGCTCGGTTTGCTTCTCGAACCAGTCACGGATGATCCGCTCCACGCGGACCTTGAAGCCCGGCCCTGCGCCCCATTGCGCCGCACAGTGAGACCACAGGGAGACATCGGCTTCCAATGGACCGCGATAAACCTCGACGGCCGCCGTGCGCGCCGCCTCGGCGAAGGCACGCCGCCAGCCCTCAGCGCTGACCTCCACCTGCTGAATGGTCTTTTGCGCCAGAACGAGATCGTCGTCCTGCTTCAAGGTGTCGAGCACGCCCTGGAGCTTTTCGAACCAGCTCTTGGACCGGAGAAGCGCATCCTTCGCGCCGCCCGCGCCGACCTGATGGCTGACGCTGAAATTGTAATATTCGCCGTTTCGGCGCGTCATCGCCCAAATGGTCGATGCATACCGAATTGCGCCCATGGCCTCGATCAGTTCCGCCGATGGCTGCCGGACACGGGGGGGCAAGGGAGCATGCGCCCCTAGAAAGTTACTGAGTTGATCGGCGACCGCCTGCACCGCCGATGTGAAAGCCTGGGTCTCGTGGTGCCGGACCACTTCGTCGGCGGCGGCGCATTCGTCGAGCAGCCGCTCCTCGTAGGATTTGCGGAGGCGGACGATCTGCTCGATGAGCTGGCCCCGAACCTTCGCCGCGTCATCCTTCTTGGCGTTGAAGAACAAAATCGGCACACCGTTCAGGGCTCCGTCGCCGCTGGCCAGGGTGCGGAGGATCTGGTCGCGCTTCAGATGGTAGCCGTCCTCGTCGTCGATCGGCGGCTCGCCGCTGTCGTCCTTGACGGCCATCGCCTCGTCATCGCGCGGCAAGGCCAGCACTGACACCTTGCCCGCGTCCACGCGCACACCATGAGCATTGCGAAGATGATCGAGTAGAAGCTGCACTGAGGTGCTGGGCGCCTGGTTGAAGGTCGAGCACAAGACAACATGCGTCCGGGGGTCTTTCAGGCGGGCGTCGAGGTCGGCTCGGACCGCGACTTCATCAAGGCCCTTGGTATCGACCGCGGATACCGCCAGGCCGGGCACCTCCGAGCCAAAGCCTGGGATCAGGAGGTCGATCGATGCGGGCATCGGTACGTCACCCAGGCGACCGTTATTGATATCTCGGAATAGCTTGCGCAGTTGCTGCATGGCCGCCTTGGCGCCGCCTTCCTCGATCCAGATTTCACGCCGTGTCCGCAGTTCGAGCTTCATCCGCTCGATGACGCGGGCGCGGAATTCTTCCTCCGTGGCGCATTGGATCGCCAATTCGGCGGCCTGGTCGCGGGAGTTTGTCTTACCCTTGGCGTCTCGCTCGCGCCTGACCGTCAGACCGGACATGTTGCGAAGCGCGCGCTGCACCTCCTCGCTTACATTGACGCTGTCGTTCTTCTGGCCGTCGCCGCCGGAGCGGCGCAGCCACGTGGCAGCGCAGAAATCGCCGACGAGATTCCGCATTTCTTCGTCGGACTGAGCCTGGACTACGATGCCGAAGCCCGGCCCACGACGGATATTGACTTCGCATAGCGTCGTATGGCCACCGCCGGTCTCAAGCACCACGCGCTCGCGCAGGTCGCTTGGGGGCGAAGTCGGGTCGAGCAGGCCATAAAGAAAGCTGATAGCGGTCGATTTCCCGACGCCGACTTCGCCGATGAATGCGATCTGGTGGGCGTTCTTACCCAGATACACGGCCGACGCTTCGATCGCCGCACGCTGGCGTTCCAGCTGGCGCTTCAGGGGCCAGGGACGCTCTTCCTCCTCCAGGAAGTCCGCGATTTGTCGAAGGCCTTCCTCGGCCAGCTCCAGTATGTTCCTTTGCGGATTGGAGAAGTCGGGGCGCTCCACATACTGCCAGTCCTTGGCGAGATACGTCCCATAATCCGCCGCGCCCTTTGATCCGAGCGCGACCAGCGCATCCAGAATTTTGCCGAGTTCGCTTGGCGTTCCGGCCTCACCCTTCTCAATGCGTGAAACCCGGCTCTGATCGACGCCCGATTTGGACGCGAGCTGGCTTTGAGTCGCGCTGATCTCAGCGCGAAACTGGGCGATGTCCTGGCCGATGCTCGTCGGCGCCGAGGCGATTGCTTCCATGGTCTTGCTCCTGCCGACCGCCAGGCCACCCCAGCGCGTTGGAGCCTATGTAGTACGCGATTGGCATATATGCAAGTGATGAAATCATATTTTCAGGCAGGGCCGGTGCGACCGTCTATGGCGACATGGCGGCCCACGGTTTCAACTTCACCGACCTGACGATAGGGCTATGGCGTAAGCGTAGTGATCATCGCTATCGGGCGCGGCCCGCCAATTCTACGCCAGATCCCGCTACCTTAGCCGATTTTCGCAGGTGCCACAGACGCGAGCGATATTATCGCTTGACCGGC
>CAIUPC010000005.1 GCA_903900905.1 uncultured Acetobacteraceae bacterium | reverse complement strand
CCGCGTCACGCAGGCCGTCG
Source organism: uncultured Acetobacteraceae bacterium (assembly GCA_903900905.1). Taxonomy (GTDB): domain Bacteria; phylum Pseudomonadota; class Alphaproteobacteria; order Acetobacterales; family Acetobacteraceae; genus Rhodopila. The sequence goes on along the minus strand of CAIUPC010000005.1, from coordinate 2,419 downwards.
CCGAGGAAGTTGAATGCCAGGATCACCAGCACGACCGGGATCGCGGCGCAGAGCAGCCATGGCGCGCCCGCCAGGACCTGCACGTTTTGCGCGTCCTGCAGCAAAATGCCCCAGGAAATCGCCGGCGGCCGCAGCCCGAGGCCGAGGAAGGACAGCGACGTCTCACTGATGATCATCGCCGGCAGCGCCAGCGACACCGCCGCGATCACATGGCTGGTGAAGGATGGCAGCATGTGCCGCAGCATGATCCGCAGCTGGCTCGCGCCCAGCAACTCGGCGGCGATGACGAAGTCTTCCTCCCGCAGCGCCAGGAAGCGGCCGCGCACGACGCGGGCCAGCTCGGTCCAGCCGATAAAGGAGATGATCAGCGTGATGGCGAAATAGACCTGCGTCACGCTCCAGGTATTCGGCAGCGCCGCGGCGATGCCCATCCACAACGGGATGGTGGGGATGGAGCGGATGACCTCGATCACCCGCTGGATAACGGTATCGACCCAGCCGCCATACAGGCCCGACATGCCCCCCAGCAGCACACCCAGCACTAGGCTGAGGCCCACGCTGACCAGACCGATGGACAGCGAGATGCGGGTCGCGACCATCATGCGGGAGAACAGGTCGCGTCCCAGCTGGTCCGTGCCCAGCAGGAAGATGCCGTCCACCGGTTGCGGCGTTTCCAGGCCAATCAGATGGATGTCGGTGGGGATGAGGCCGAACAGGTTGTAGCTGTAGCCGTGCGCGAACAGCACCACCTTCAGCTTGCGGCTGGGATCCGGGGCGTAGGTCAACTTGAAGGTCTTCATGTCCCGCTTGCCGGTCAGCCCGTTCACATGCGGGTTGAAGCCGCTGTCGTCGAACAGATGGATGCCCTGCGGCGGGATGTAGCTGCGCTTGGCATCCGTCGCATGCGGGTCGTTGATCGCCAGCCCGTCGGCGAAGATCGCCACCAGATAGAACGCCACGATGATGAACAGGCTGATGAAGGCCAGCTTGTGCCGCTTGAAGCGTAGCCAGGTCAGCCGCAGCTGCCCGGCCTGCGCCAGGCTGTCGTCGGAAAGCGCGGTGCTCATAGCCGCCCCGTCAGCCGCAGCCGCGGCTCAATCCACATCAGCAGCAGGTCGGAGATCAGGGTCCCCACCACCGTCATGATGCCCAGCAGCAGCACGATGGTGCCGGCCAGATACATGTCCTGCGCCACCAGCGATTGCAGCAGCAGCGGCCCCACCGTCGGCAGGCCCAGCACCAGCGAGACGATGATGCTGCCGGACACCAGATAGGGAAACACATAGGCGATCGAACTGGCGAAGGGATTCAAGGCCGCCCGCACCGGGTATTTCAGGATCACCCGCAGATTGCCGATACCCTTGGCTTTCGCGGTGACCACGTAGGGTTTGCGGAGCTCGTCCAACAGATTGGCCCGCATGATGCGGATCAGCTGCGCCGTGCCCGCCAGAGCCAGCACGCAGGCGGGCAGGGGGACGTGTTTCGCCAGATCCCAGGCCTTGGCCCAGCTCCAGGCCTCCTGCGCGTATTCCGCCGAAAACAGCCCGCCAACGCTCAGGCCGAGGTAGCGGAAGCCGAAATACATCAGGATCAGCGCCAGCAGAAAATTCGGGACCGCCAGCCCGAGGAAGCCCACCATCGTCGCGATATAATCGCCCACGGAATATTGCTTCACCGCTGAATAGATGCCGATGGGCAGCGCGATCGTCCAGGTCAGGAACAGCGCGGAAAACGAGACCAGCATCGTCAGCCACAAGCGGTCGCCAATAACCTCCGTGACCGGTCGGCGCCACATCATGGAGACGCCGAAATCCCCCTGCACCACGCGGCCGATCCAGAGGAAATACTGGACGATGACGGGACGGTCCAATCCGTAATCGTGGCGCATTGCCTGCGCCTGATCCGCGGTGATGGAGCTGCCGGTGGAGGCGAGGTTGGCGATATAGGCATCGACGAAGTCGCCGGGTGGCAAACGAATAATGACAAACGTCAACACCGAGATGGCGACGCAGGTGATCGAGGCCAGCATCAGCCGGCGCGCGATATACATCAGCATGGCCGTTTTCCGGTCACGCGCGTTTCTCCCAGTTGACGATACGCAAACCCTGCATTGGGGTGCGTTTGAAATTATGCAGGCAGCCTATCGAGGATTGGCGCGGACGCAAGCCCGGGCGATGACGGTTGGGGCACCGGGCACATTTTCAAGCAGCCTCGTCATCCCGGGCTTGTACCCATAGGCGCTAAGTGAGGGAGGCGATGACGTCCATAACCGTCATCCCCGGGCTTGTTCCCATGGGCGCTAACATAAGCAGCGACGGCCTCTCTTCCGCGTCATCCCCGGGCTTGTCCCGGGGACCAATCGCGGCACTGTTGGAACCCTTGGTCCCCGGGACATGCCCGGGGATGACGGTTGTTGCTG
>CAIUPC010000004.1 GCA_903900905.1 uncultured Acetobacteraceae bacterium | reverse complement strand
CTCGGTCGAGGGGCTGGACTGGAAGGACTTTGACTTCACCATGGACCTGAACGTCCGCTCGGTGCTGGTCACGACCGAGGCGGCGCTGCCGGAATTGCGGGCGCGTGGCGGCGGCTCGATCCTGTTCACCGCCTCGACCTCGGGTCTTGTCGGCTCGCAATTCAGCCCGGTCTACAATATCGCCAAATTCGGCATCGTCGGCCTGGTGCGTGGTCTGTCCAAGCGCTACGCGAAGGAGAAGATCCGCGTCAACGCGGTCTGCCCGGGGCCGATCGATACGCCGATGTTGCGGGTGTTCGTGGCGCGGCCGGATAGCCAGTTGCCGGCCGGTGAAACCCCGGAATCCCTGGTCTGGAAGCGGGCCGGCCAGACCCCCATGGGCCGTCCCGGCCAGCCCGAGGAAATCGCCAACGCGGCGCTGTTCCTGCTGTCGGATGAGGCGTCTTACGTCACCGGCGTCGCTCTGGCCGTCGACGGTGGTGCGACCGCCTGAGGTTTGCGCGTTCCCCAGGCGCTGACTGTCGGCGCCTGGGGGTGTGTCAAGCGGCGTGCCGGTCTGGTATCTCTGCCGCCGGTTCTGATCAGGAGATACGCGACCATGAAACTCATGAGCTTCCGCCGTCCCGACGGCACGCCCAGCTGGGGCATTGTGAAAGGGGAGGGCGTGATCGATCTCGGCAACCGTGCGCCGTCGCTGAAGCACGCGCTCTGGGCGATGACCTCGCTGGCCGAGGAAGCGGTGCGCCACGCCGATTACGCGCTGGCCGACATCACCTTTCTGCCGGTGATTCCGGACCCCGAGAAGATCCTGTGCATCGGGCTGAACTATCTGTCGCACATTCTTGAGGGCGGGCGCGAGCCGCCGGAAAAGCCAATCGTGTTCACGCGCTTCCCAAGTGCCCAGGTTGGGCACGGGCAGTCTTTGGTGCGGCCAAATGCGTCGGTTACCTTCGATTACGAGGGCGAACTGGCGGTGATTATCGGCAAGCAGTGCCGGCACGTCGCCAAGGAAGACTGGGAGAGCGTGGTGGCCGGCTACGCCTGCTACAACGAAGGCTCGATCCGTGAGTATCAGCGGCACTCCAGCCAGTTCATTCCGGGTAAGAATTTCTACAAATCCGGCGCCTTCGGCCCCTGGCTGGTGACGCCGGAGGAGATGGGCGATCCGACCAAGGCGACCCTGATGACGCGCGTCAATGGCGTGGAGCAGCAGCACGCGACGGTGGATGATCTGTGCTTCGATATCCCGACGCTGATCAACTATTGCTCGACCTTCACCCAGCTTGAAGCCGGCGACGTGATCGTGACCGGCACGACCGGCGGTGTCGGTGCCTATCAGAAGCCGCCGCTGTGGATGAAGCCCGGCGATACCGTGGAAGTGGAGATCACCAACATCGGTGTCCTGCGCAACGGGGTCGTGCAGGAGGGTTAACCTGCGCGATCAGCATGATCCGTTGTCCGGCTGACCACTCATGGTTAACCGGACAACGCTCACCATGCCACGCATGCCTTGTTCCTATTTGACCGTCGGAACAATAATGGTCCTGACCAGGCGGAAGCCAGTGCTGCTCGACCGGGAGTCACGATCAAGAACATCCCGGACTCCACTTTGCAAAATACCCGGTTTACTGGCCCAGTAACCCCCGCGAACCCCCCGGCGGCCAGCAAGCCCATCCTTAATCCATGGTGTGCTGTCATTGGGGGCATTCTTGTAATCGTCGTGCCAGAAATCCGAAGTCCATTGCCAAACGTTGCCATACATATCGAACAGGCCGAACGGATTAGGCGGAAATGAGCCAACCGGCGCGGTGAAAGCGAAGCCGTCATTGCAATCCGGGTCTAATTCATCTTTCGGTATGCTGAGTTGGGCGCGTTCCAGCAGCGAAATATCGCCAAGGTTTGCATGGCGGCAGAGCGGGCTGCCGTCGTCTGGCCAATACCGCTGAGACGCCGTCCCGGCACGAGCGGCGTATTCCCATTCAGCTTCACTTGGCAGCCGGTAATCGCGGTGTGTTTCCGCGCTCAGCCAGACCGCGTAGGTTTCCGCTTCGGACGCGCTGACACACACAGCGGGATCCTGGTCCGTTTGCGGGAAACCAGGATTCTGCCAATCGCGATCATCGCGTAATTGCCAGGAGTAGAAATCGGGCCCGGCTTTCTCGAACGTCCAGCATGCGCCGCTGCGTTTAGCCTTGGTCGCCTCAACGAACTTTCTGTATTCGCCGCGGGTGATGGTATATTTGCCCATATAAAAGCGGGGTGAAACCTTCACGACACGCTGTGGCCGCGCGTAGTCCGCCTCGAGTTTGTCCTGCTCCGCTTCCGCTTTGGACATTCCCATCGTGAACGTGCCTGCCGGTATCAAAGCGAGCTCCGGACAATCCCGGCAATCGCGCCATTGCGACGGTGGTTCTGGTGGCGGCGGCGGCGGCTTTTTGGTCAGGTTCTTCGCCAGAAAAAAGACCGTGATCAGGCCGGCAAGCGCCGCGCCGATGCGGAAAGTCGTTCGTTTCCACACAGGTTTTTTGGGGAGCGGAACAGCCTCGGGCAGCGGGTCCGCCGCGGCTTCGAGGTTTGATTCGGTGTCCGGCGCCAGCGCCCGGTCCACCGCCATGACCGTCGCCATGACAGCCGGGCCATCCGGGGCTCGCATTGCTTCCGTGATCCGGGAAACGACCCGGTCCAGCCGCTGCCCGGCCCGGCTTCCATCTGGCTCCTCTAACCGGAACGGCCTGAAATCAACCCACCGCACCGTCGCCAAATATTCATACATTGCCGTATCAACGCATTCTGATCGGCGTGCTGTTTCGAAATCATCGACATCTTCGTAATGGATCGGGATGACCATATCGGACCGCCCGGCCCGCTGCATCGCGGATAAAAACGCGCGGAGCTGCGCATTGCACAACGGGTCCCGCAAAAAAGCCGGTGTCAGGATCACCAGCATAAACGCCGCTTCAGTATCGGGTTCCAGCAGCCCCGTATCCTGGAACAGGCGCAGTGAACTGTCGCCCAGCGACGCCGCCAGCTTCTCGGCCAGCACCGTGCGTAGACGGTGCAGGCGCCCGTCGGCGGCGGTCTCGTCCGCGCTGGTGTAACACCAGAAGCCCGTGGGTCGCAGTGGCATCGTCGTTGACACTCTCAGTCAGGATGGCCCGCCAGTGAGCCAGTACAACCTCTACATCAGTCACGCCGCTGGCGGAACCGGGCCTCACCTTCTCCCCAGGGTGATCGCATATGGCTTACGGAGGAGCGGCACCCCCGTAAAAACCGTCATCCTCGGGCTTGTCCCGAGGATCGCCCGCGGCACTGCCGTTGATTTTATTAG
>CAIUPC010000003.1 GCA_903900905.1 uncultured Acetobacteraceae bacterium | reverse complement strand
GCTGCGCCCAGACCGGGTCGCCGGTGAACCGGCCGGGGAAGTCGTTCATCAGGTAGAACGCCCGCGCCAGCACATGCTCGGTGGTCAGCGGTGCCAGCGCCGGAATTGCCAGCCCCTGCGCCAGCCGCTTCAGCGCGCCGCCGGTGCCCGGCGCGAAGCCAGCGCCCGTGCCGGCGTTGCGGGTGTCGATCAGGATGATGCCCCCGCGGCTCATGTAGTCGTTCAGCGCCGCCGTCTGCGCTGCTGATAAGGGCATGGCATTGGCGACAATGGGCCAGTACAGTAGGGGATAGAGGCTGAGGTCGGTTTGCCCCGGCGTAACCCCGTCGGGCTGCACCAGCACCGCGGCGGTGCGCCGGGTCACATAATCCGACAGGCTGGCAAGCCCGGCCTTGGAGGTCGCGTCGATCGTGTCTTCGCCGGTCAGGATATAGCCAAGCCGGGTCGCCAAGGCCGGATTGTCCACCGTTTCCAGCGCCTGCGCCGGCAGGCCGGCCAGGACCAGCACCACCAAGGCCGTCCCCGCCACCCGCACCCGCAACAGCCCCCGCAGCGCCAGTGAAATCAGCATATCGGCTACCAGCAGCAGGGTCGCTGCGGCCAGCAGCGCTGGTCCCAGCGCGCGTTCCGGGGCTTCGCCCGCCAGGCTCTCGATGCGGGCGCCGGCGATGCCGGGCGCGGCGGTGAGGTCGCCGATAGCGGCCCCCAGGTTCAGCGCCCGCCGGTTGTTTTCCGGCCCATAAAGCCCAGGCGGATGCAGGGCGGAGGCCGGCGTATGCCCAAACGCCGCCGCCGCCAGACCCGTCGCCCCCGCCGGTGGCGTCGTCAGACTCCCAAACCCATCCAGCGTCAGGATCGGCGCCAGCACCGTCGCGTCGTCCGCCGGTGCCACCCCGGCCGATAGCGCGGTTAGCCGCCGCAACATGTCCACGAACAGGCCGGACAGCGCCAGGTCGGACCAATCCGCGTTGGCGGTGGTGTGGAACAGCACGATCCGGCCGGCGCCGCGCGGCGCCTGTGTCACCAGCGGCGTGCCATCGGTCAACGCTGCCCAGGTGTGTTCCGCCAGTCCGGCGCCTGGTTCGGCCAGCATCTGCCGGCTGATGCGGACATCGGGCGGCACCATCAGCCCGGCGAAGGGGGAGGTCGTTGGCAAGGGCGCCAGCCCGGCGGGTTCGCTCCAGGACAAGGCGCCGCCGAGTTGGCGGTCGCCGCCCAGCAAGCGCACCGGCAGCAACGTGTCGGCTGCGTCCGATGCCGCCATGCGCGGGCCGGCGAAGCGGATCAGCAACCCGCCTTTCTCAACCCAGGCCGTCAGCGCAGCCCGTTCCGCCCCGTCCGGCGACGGCCTGTCGGCGAGGATCAGGACCGACAGATCGCGGGTCAGGAGGGCGGAGACCTCCCCGGTGCGCACATCGCCAAACGGCGCCAAGGCCCGGTTCAGGTAAAAGAGCGTGCCGGAAAACGGCGCGTCGGCCGCGGCCAGATCGCCGGCCAGCAACCCAACCGGCCGGCGGCGCCACCGCTCGTCGAGCAACAACACCGAACCGGCGGAGGCCGGGCCTTCCAGCACCAGCCGCGACAGTTTGTTTCGCAGTTCGATAGGCAGCGCGATCGTGGCGGTTCCCACCGCGGCATTGGCCGCGATCCGGGCGACTCCGCGCGCCAGGGTGCGGCCATCGCCGCTTTGGGCGAGCACCGTGGCCTCGGTCGCAACGGGCACCGGCACCTGCGCTACCCGGGCCACGAGCCCATCGGCTGCGTTGTCAGCCGGCAGCAAGGCGCGGATGGGTGTGCTGTCGCAGCAAATCGAGGTCACGGCACCGGCTTGCGACAGCGCCTCCGCGAAGGTGGCGAAACCCGGGCTTGCCAGCCCATCGCCGAGGTAGGTGACGGTGGTGCCGCTCTGTTTCCAGCCACGCAGGGCTTCGGCCGCGGCGGCGTGATCGCTGGGCCACGGCATCGGGCGGATCGCTGCGAGTCGGGTGCGCACATCTGGGATCGCCATCGGGACCGGCGCCTTGGCCGCGGTGCCGGCGGTGGCTAACAGCGCCGCCTTGCGCCCGGCCCGCTCGGCCCGGTCAAGCACGCGCGCGGCCGTCTGCATCCGCTGCTGCCAGGCGGGGGCCGAGGCCCAGCCATTGTCGATCACCAGCAGCACCGGCCCGCTGCCCGGCAGCGCCGCGCCGGCATCCAGCACCGGCCGGGCGAGGCCGATAATCACCAGCGCCGCTGTCAGAACGCGCAAGGCCAGCAGCCACCAGGGCGTGCGGGCCGGGGTTTCCTCCGCCGCGCGCAGGCCGAGCAGCAGGCGTAAGGCGGGAAAGGATTCCGTGCGCGGCGCCGGCGGCGTCACGCGCAGCAGCCACCATAGCATCGGCAGCCCGGCCAAAGCGGCGAGCACCCAGGGCGCGGCAAAGATCATGTGCGTCCCAACGCGGAATAGAGCGACAGCAGCGCGGCCTCGGGCGAATGGTCGGTCCGGTGCACGCCAAAGCCGAACCCGGCGGCGGTGCAGAGCGTGGCCAGCCCGTCCTGCTGCGCCTGCAAGGCCCGGCCATAATCGCCGCGGATGGCCTCAACCCGGGGAATGATCGCCTCGCCGTCCTGTTCCAGCCCGCGAAACCGGATGCGCCCGGAATAGGGCAGGGCGACCTCGGCCGGATCGAGGACCTGGAGCAGATACCCGTTCGCGGGTGTGGCGGCGAGGCGGGCCAGCAGTGCCTGGATATCGGCGAGCGGTGACAGGAAATCGCCGATCAGCACGACGGTGGCATGGCGCGGCACGGGAATGTCCGGCGGCAGTCCGGCGTCGGGATTGGATTGCGCCAGTTCGGCGGCCAGATGCTCCAACCCGAAGCGGCCGGCGACCGCTCGGGCGCCGGGTTGCAGCAGGATCGCGCGCTCCCCGCCGCGCAGCAGCAGGGCGGCCAAAGCGAGCAGCAG
>CAIUPC010000002.1 GCA_903900905.1 uncultured Acetobacteraceae bacterium | reverse complement strand
TCTCCTTTTCCAAAATGCAGTATATGTTATGCGTAAAGTATTCCTCCAGAAACGGAACCTTACGCAGGACTGAAAAAACACCGAGACGCCAAGCCCGATCTTGGTGGGGTCGAGGACGGCGATGCGGCGCTGGATCACGCCCTCTTGCTCCATTCGACGGATGCGTTTCCAGCAGGGTGTCGGGGTCAAGCCGACCTGGGTCGCGATCTCTTGCAGGGACAGAGACGCATCGACGGCGATCAGCCGCAGGATTTCGCGGTCGAGCCGGTCAAGGTCTTTATCGATGGCCATCGCGTGTTGCCCCTGATATCCGATGTGGGTGGAAGGAATTTCCCCGGTCATCGTTTAGGGGCTTCTTCAGGAGAAGAAAATACTCGTATTGCGGGTGGGGATAAAAATCTGGTGGCCTAATGTCAGCCGTCCCTTGATGCAGACCCGCCGGCTGCGGTCCAGACTCGTCATGCCGACGCAGGTCGGTATCCACGCCTTCGCGCCATTCAACAGGTGAAAGGCGTGGATGCTGACCGCCGTCAGCATGACGGGGTGACAGGCGGCAGGGATGTGGCGCCCACGGGGCCCCAGAGGGTCGGCTTTATGTCAGGTCATCCGGTTGTGCGGCATGCTCTTCGGGCGTGCGCAGCCGCAGCGCCAAAGCATGCATGCCGCCCGCGAATTCCGTCTCCAGCGCCGCATGCACCGCGCGTGACCGTGCAACCCGGCTTTGTCCGCGGAACAACGCGGACACCACAAGCACGCTGTAATGGGTCTGCCCGGCGGCCGAGGCCCCGGCATGGCCCGCGTGATGCGCGCTGTCATCAATGACCAGCAGCACCGATGGCGCGAAAGCGGCCGTCAGAATTGTCTTCACCCGATCGGCCCGGGTCTGGAAAGCAGTGTCTGTCATGCCCCCCATATCGGCCGGATCCGCACGAACGCCAAGGGGAAAGGCATGCTCCCTGTTGCCAATCCAAGGCGGCCCGGACATAACAGGCGGATGAACCGACGTCCCGCGCGCCCCAGGGCTTATGCGCCCGACCCGGCCGCTCCGGGCCGGTGCTGCGACATGCCCGCGTGTGGCGCGCAGGGCGAATATCGTGCGCCCAAATCACGCACAGAACTCACCGATTACTGGTGGTTCTGTCTGGAGCATGTGCGCGCCTACAACGGTTCCTGGGATTTCTATAAAGGCATGTCGCCGGCCCAGATGGAGGCGCAATTGCGCGCCGATACGTCCTGGCAGCGGCCGTCCTGGCCTCTGGGCCATATTGGTGGCCAGTCCTGGGACGACGACGTCCTGCGCGATCCTCTGCGCATCCTGGCAACCGGCGGATTGAACCAGCAGCGGCGCGCGCCGTCGCCGACTCAGGCACCGACGGAGCTTCGCGAACCCCTGGCGACCCTCGGTATTGCCTGGCCGACGACTCTGGATACGGTGAAGACGCGCTACAAGGAACTTGCCAAACTGCATCATCCCGACGCCAACGGCGGCAGCCGTTCGGCCGAAGAGCGCCTGAAAACCATCAACCTTGCCTATGCGGCGGTGCGCTCACACCTCGCGGCTGAACCCCGGCTGGCTGCCGCCAGCTAATCCCGATCCACCCCGGCCCTTGCGCGCGGCGGCGCCAGGGGTAGACTTTTCGCGCATTGACACAGGAAACGCTGGCCTATGAACACGGTTGCCACAGACACCCCGCGCCCGACCTCGGAAATCAGCCTGCCGGATACCACGGTATCGGTGCGGGAGACGTTCGGTATCGATATCGATATGCAGGTCCCGGCGTTCACGCTGCGCACGGAACACGTGCCCGACCTCGATTCGACCTACAAGTTCGACCGGGAGACGACGCTCGCGATCCTCGCCGGCTTCGCCTACAACCGCCGCGTGATGATCCAGGGTTATCACGGCACCGGTAAATCGACGCATGTCGAGCAGGTTGCCGCCCGCCTGAACTGGCCCTGCATCCGCGTCAACCTCGACAGCCACATTTCGCGTATCGATCTCATCGGCAAAGATGCGATCGTGGTGAAGGACGGCAAGCAGATCACCGAATTCCGCGAAGGCATCCTGCCCTGGGCGCTGCAGCATGCCTGCGCGCTGGTGTTCGACGAATATGACGCCGGCCGCCCGGACGTGATGTTCGTGATCCAGCGCGTGCTCGAAGTCGAAGGCAAGCTGACCCTGCTCGACCAGAACCGCGTCATCCGCCCGCACAAATCCTTCCGCCTGTTCTCGACCGCCAACACCGTCGGCCTGGGCGACACGACGGGCCTGTATCACGGCACGCAGCAGATCAACCAAGGCCAGATGGACCGTTGGAACATCGTCGCCACCCTGAACTACCTGCCGCATGCCATGGAAACCGGCATCGTGCTGGCCAAGATGGGCATCGACCCCGCCGCCGAACCGGCGCTGAAGAAGCGCGTCGAAAGCATGGTCGCGCTGGCTGATCTGACCCGCGCCGGGTTCATCAACGGGGATATCTCCACCGTGATGTCGCCGCGCACGGTGATCACCTGGGCCGAAAACGCCCGCATCTTCGGGGATGTCGGCTTCGCTTTCCGCCTGACCTTCCTGAATAAGTGCGACGAAGCCGAACGCAGCACGGTCGGTGAGTACTATCAGCGCTGCTTTAACGAGGACATCCCCACCGGCGGTTTCACCACGCGCAAGTTTGGCTGATTCCGGTAAACTTTGGGGAAGGACGGGGAACGCATGAGCGGGACCAGCAAGGACAATACCCGCGCGGAAGAGTTTAAGCGCGCCACCGCTGGCGTGCTCCGCGCGATCGCCGAGCAGCCGGATGTTCAGGTGGCGTTTCAGCCTGGACCTTCCGGCGTGTCCGGCAAGCGGGCGCGCTTGCCGCTGCCGACTCGTGCGTTGCCGGCGGCCGAAATGGCCAAGCTGCGGGGGCAATCCGACGCCCTCGCGCTGCGGCTGCGCCACCATGACGACGCCGTGCATGCCCAGCGCATGCCGTCGCGCAAAGAAGCGAAAGACGCCTACGACGCGCTTGAACAGGTCCGGGTCGAGGTTATCGGCTCGGAGTTCATGCATGGCGTGAACGCCAATCTGCGCGCCAAGCTGTACGACGAATGCGAGTCGGAAGGCTACGACCGCATGACCCGCAAGGATCAGCTGCCGATTGATAAGGCGCTGGCTTTGCTGACCCGTGAACGCCTGTCCGGTGAACCCTCCCCGGAACCGGCGCGGCGCATCCTGGATATGTGGCGCGAAACACTCGGCGACAACGCCGATCAGGCGCTGTCGGAAATGACCGATGCGCGGGGCGATCAGCGCGCCTTTGCCCGCGCCACCCGCAAGCTGCTCGCGGCTTTGGAACTGGCGGAAGCTGAGACAGAGGCCGACTCCGACGACAGCTCCGAAGACGGCGAAGACGGCGGCGAGCAGTCCGGCCAGCAGGACAATTCGGAAGACGGTGACGGCCAGAGCCAGTCGGAATCCGAATCCATGCTCGGCGCGCAGCCCGAGGAAATGGAAGGCGAAGCGGCCGACGATGACGGTTCCGAATCTGAGGAAGAAGCCGCTGTCGCCGAAGGGGACGACCGTCCGGGCGGCCCGCAGCCGCGCCGCGAGCGGCCGAATCCCGACAGTGATGCCGTCTACAAGGCTTTCACGCGGTCGTTCGACGAAGAGATCGACGCCGAAGACCTCTGCGATGCCGATGAACTGTCGCGTTTGCGTCAGCAGTTGGATCAGCAGCTGCAGCATCTGCAAGGCGTGATCTCCAAGCTCGCGAACCGCTTGCAGCGCCGCCTGCTGGCGCAGCAGACCCGCGCCTGGGAGTTCGATCTGGAGGAAGGCATCCTCGACGCCGGCCGCCTGGCGCGCGTGGTGACCAACCCGATGCTGGCGCTGTCCTACAAGCGCGAGCTGGATACGGAATTCCGCGATACCTGCGTCACCCTGCTGATCGACAACTCCGGCTCGATGCGCGGGCGCCCGATCACGGTGGCGGCGATGTGCGGCGACATTCTGGCCCGCACGCTGGAACGCTGCGCGGTGAAAGTCGAAGTTCTCGGCTTCACCACCCGGGCCTGGAAGGGCGGTCAGGCGCGGGAGCGTTGGGTACAGGAAGGCAAGCCGCGCAATCCCGGCCGTCTGAACGATCTGCGGCACATCATCTACAAAGCCGCCGATTCGCCGTGGCGCCGGGCGCGCAAGAACCTCGGCCTGATGCTGCGCGAAGGGCTGCTGAAGGAAAATATCGACGGTGAGGCGCTGCTCTGGGCCTATCGCCGGCTGCTGTCGCGACCGGAACATCGCCGCATTCTGATGGTGATTTCCGACGGCGCGCCGGTCGATGACTCGACACTGTCGGTGAACCCCGGGAACTACCTGGAAAAGCACCTGCGCGAAGTCATCCGCGACATTGAAGGCCGTAACCAGGTCGAACTCATCGCCATCGGTATCGGTCACGATGTCACGCGCTACTACCGCCGCGCGGTCACGATCGTGGATGCCGAGGAACTGGGCGGCACCATGATGAAGAAGCTGACGGAACTGTTCGACGAAGACGCCGCCGCGGCCTGGGCCCGCTCGGCCGGGGAGCGGTCGGCCGTCGTCGTCTGAACGTTAACTCTAAGGGGAGAACAACCATGGCAAGCGCCAGCAATCTTTACGCCGGAACCGCCGGATATGTCGGTCGGGCTGATCAAAAGGGGCTTGTCGGGGTGTTCTCCCGCCAGGCGGGGGAGGACCGCTGGGTCCATGCTCAGCCGGAGCACGAAACCTTCGCGGTGAACGTGCATCCGACCGACCCGTCGGTGGTGTTCGCGGGCACGTCCGATGGCGTGTATCGCAGCACCGATAGCGGCCGTTCGTTCAAGCGCGCCGCCTTCCCGGACAAGACCCAGATCTGGTCGTTCCTGGTCGATGCCACGAACCCGGATACGGTGTTTGCCGGCGCCTCCCCGATCGCGATGTACCGCTCCGACGACCGCGGCGAGAGCTGGCGCAAGCTGCCGGACCCCGGCATGCCGGATCGCGCCGTGATGCCCTTCGCCTGCCGCGTGATGCGTCTGGCGCAGCACCCGTCGCAGCCGGGCACGCTCTATGCCGCGCTGGAAGTGAACGGCGTGATGAAAAGCACCGATGGCGGCGAAAGCTGGACCGATTGCTCCGCCGGCCTGATCCAGTTGGCGCAGCAGCCGCATCTGAAAAGCAAGCTGGTCAGCAACACCTATAACGAGGGCATGCTGGACGGCCACGCCATCGCCATCAGCGCGGCCGATCCGGACGCGGTGATTCTGGCCGTGCGCATGGGCCTGTTCCGCACTGAAGATGGTGGTGCGAGCTGGCAGGACATGGAACTCGGCCGCTTCTCCAACACGACCTATGGCCGCGACATCAAGGTCTCCCCGACCGATCCGAACACGCTGTATGCCGCGCTGAGCGTGGCGGCGGCGAGCAAGGAAGGCGCGCTCTATCGTTCCACCGACAAGGGCGAGACCTGGAGCCGCTTCGACAAGGTGAAGGTGCACGGCACCATCATGTCGGTGGCGCTGCATCCGAAAGACCCCAATCAGGTCTATCTGGGTTCGCGCTATGACGGCGAAATCTTCGGCACGTCCGATGGCGGCGAGACCTGGTCGGAGATGTCGCTGCCGCACGGGGTGAAAGATATTTACTCGCTCGCCTGCGGGTAAATTCGGTTCGACGGCGGGGCCTTCGGGCCCCGTTTTCGTTTCAGGGCGGCGGCGCGACGGGCAGCGCCGGCGCGTAAGGCTCGATCCGCAGCGTATCGGACCGCAGCACCGCGATCTTGGCCTGTGCGACGTGGCGCAGATCGCCGTTGGGCCCGCGGCCGACAACGTATTTCCAGACTGTGATCTGGCCATCGGCGACCAGACGTTTGGCCAGCGCCCCCACATCCAAGCCGATACTCTGTTGGTCGGCTGCCGTCAGGCCGATCATCACCTCATCACGTGGTGAGATCACTTTGAACAGGAGAATCGGCTGCTGGGCCAGGGCCGGTTCGGGCCGGAGCTGCCACCCGACCCAGGCCGCGGTCAGGCTCGCGATCGCGGCGCGGCGGGCGAGAACGGGGGCGATTCCGGTTATCCGTGGCATGGTGTTTTCCCACTGTTCCGCGGCGTCTTTCGCGGCCTGGCCATCTTGAGCGGGGGGCGAACCATTGGTCAAGCGAACCCAGCGCCTGATATCTGCCGCAAGTCACCTTGATTGAAATCAAGGTGCGGCGCCGCGGTTGCTGCCAATGATCGTGCCTCACGGAGGTCACCATGGTCCAACAGCGCATCCCCTGCTTCGTTATCGCCGACGGCGGTCACGCCCGCTTCGTTTATCCCGCCGATGACAACGCTTTGCACACGAAGGAGGCCTTCGATTCCACCCATGTGCACCACCAGTCCAGCGACCTCGGCAGCGATCGGCCCGGACGGAGTTTCGAAAGCGGAACCGTGACCCGCCATGCGATCGAGCCCCGGCATGACCCGCATGAGATGGAGAAGCAGAAATTCGCGCATTTCGTGGCCACGAAGGTCTGCGCGGCCTCGGGCGCGGGGGCATTCAATGAGCTGATCCTGGTCGCGCCGGCCCATACTTTGGCAACCATCCGGGCGGAGCTGGACACGCTGACCACGGCGAAACTTGTCGGAACCCTGGCCAAGGACCTGACCAAGGTTCCGGATGACGCGCTTTACGCGCATCTGAAAGAATGGGTGCGCCCGCCGCATCGGGCGTAAGCGCACGGCGTCAGGTTGGTTCGGCGATGCCGGTGTGGTACCAGCCGGGGTAATCATTGACTCAACGGCGGCAGTCCGATTCCGTCATGCCGACGAAGGTCGGCATCCACGACCTGACTGTATCCAGCGCAGGAAAGGCGTGGATACCGACCTGCGTCGGTATGACGGGTAACGGTGGCCAGTGCGTCAATCAAAGAGCGGCTGGTGTGCGGTTGAACTCAACCCCTCCCGGGAGCCCATCAGGCGTCAGGCGGTGAACATATCCACGGTGCCATCCAGCGCCATCAGCCCGGTTTCGACCTGCAGGTCGGCGTGCTTTTCCTTCATCTGGGCGCGGAACTCCGCGAACACCTTCATGTGGGTGGCGTTTTCGGCTTCTTTGGTCGCGATGCTGTCGGCGCCATAGGCAATTCCAGCGGCGCCGCATTCGCGATGGTTGAGCACGATCACCTTGGGAACGTGATGCAGCGAGATGGAAGCGCTCAAATTCTCCCAAAACGCCGGGCGCCAGGATTTGAAGGGATCAGCGACCACGGCGATCGATGCGCCGGCGAGGCTGACCTGGCTGTATTTGCCGATGAGGTCGCGGCTGCGCATATAGGCAATTGTATTCGCCGGAAACCGAGGGTCGATACAGGTCAGCAACAGCGCGTCATAATGGCCGCTGGCGGCCCGGGCGAAGCGCGGCAGCATGGCGCTGGCGCCCAGAGCACCCGCCAGGCCGAGCAAGCCGCGGCGACCAATCTGGAGGGCAGGGGTGCAACATGCGCAGGATTGCATGGCATCGGTAAGGTTTGTCGTGGTCCACATCTTTCCTGCCGGTGACTCACATTGGTACTCTATCGTATTCGTCTTATTGCCGCCGCCTTACGTAACAGGACAAGGCCGGAATGGCAAAAGGAATCCGGCCGGTGCCAGGCTAATGCCCACCCTCCAGATACGCCGCCTTGATCTCCGGCCTGGCCAATAGCTCGGCCCCGGTGCCGGCCATGGTGATCGCGCCGTTCACCAGCACGTAGCCGCGATGCGCCAGCCGCAGCGCCTGCCAGGCGTTCTGTTCGACCAGCAGCACCGTCAGCCCGGTTTCCTTGTTCAGGGTGCGGATGGCACCGAAGATCTGGCGCACCACCAGCGGCGCCAGGCCCAAGGACGGCTCATCCAGCAGCAGCAGCCGCGGCCGTGCCATCAGCGCCCGGCCGATAGCGAGCATCTGCTGCTCCCCGCCCGACAGCGTGCCGCCGCGCTGGGTCAGGCGCTCCCGCAGCCGGGGGAACAGGTCGCAGACCTGATCCAGCAGCGCCGGGACATTGGTCTGGCCGGAGGTTTCGGCCCCCATCAGCAGGTTCTCGTAGACGGTCATGCGCCCGAAGATGCGCCGCCCCTCCGGCGCCTGGGCGATGCGTTGGCGCATGATCAGATGGGTGGGCTCGCGGGTGATGTCGCGCCCATCATAGACAATGCGCCCGGCGCGGGCTTGCGGGCTGCCGCAGACCGTCATCATCAGCGTCGATTTGCCCGCCCCGTTGGCGCCGATGAGGGTGACGATTTCCCCCTCGTTGACCGCGAGATCAACGTCCTTCAGCGCCTGGATAGCGCCGTAGTAGGTTGAGACGCCGGTGAGGGAGAGCAGGGGCGTGGTCATAGCAGTACTCTCCCCCTCCCCTTGCGAGAGGGGGTTGGGGGGAGGGGTAAAGCCGCACGGTCTGGGTGAGCGTGTTTCCCGGCTCCGCTCATGCCGCGTCCTCCTCATCGCCTTCGCCCAGATATGCCGCGATCACCGCCGGATCGGCGCGCACCTCGGCCGGGGTGCCGTCGCTGATCTTCCTGCCGTGATCCAGCACCACGATGTGGTCGGAGATGCGCATCACCACGCCCATGTCATGCTCGATCAGGAGCAACGAACACCCGCCATCGCGAATGCCGAGCAGGAGCTGGTTCAGCTCCTCACTCTCCCGCGGGTTCAGCCCGGCGGCGGGCTCGTCGAGGCAGAGCAGCACCGGGTCGATGCACATGGCCCGCGCGATTTCGAGCCTTCGTTGTGCGCCATAGGGCAAAGCACCGGCGGGATCGTTGGCGCGATCGGTCAGCCCGATGCGGTCCAGCCAGTGGCGGGCTTTCTCGATCCCCGCGCGTTCGGCGGCGCGATACTGGCGGAGGCCGAGGATCGCCATCACCCCAAACCCGGTCGCGGCCATCAGCCGGTTGTGCTGCGCGACCAGCAGATTCTCCAGCACCGTCATGCCGGCGAAGAGGCGGATGTTCTGGAAGGTGCGGGCGACTTTGGCGCGGGCGGCGATGCGGTGGCCCGGCATGCGGGCGAGCTCGAACGTGGTGCCATTGGCATGGCGCAGCGCGATGCCGCCGCTGCTTGGGCGGTAGAAGCCGGTGACGCAGTTGAAGACGGTGGTCTTGCCGGCGCCATTGGGGCCGATGACGGCGGTGATCTCGCCGGCCCGGGCCGCGAACGACAGCCGATCGACCGCGGTCAGGCCACCGAAGCGCATGGTGAGATCGGTGTCGGTCAGCATGGCCGCTTGTTCCCATCCGTCATGCCGACGCAGGTCGGCAACCACGCCTTGCGAGGTCCCCGCAGGGTAAGGCGTGGCGGCCGACCAGCGTCGGCATGACGCAATCCGGTCAT
>CAIUPC010000001.1 GCA_903900905.1 uncultured Acetobacteraceae bacterium | reverse complement strand
TGATAAACCTCCCGGATCAGATCGGGCAGCGCATCCACAGCAACAGGATTACGCTGAACGTGTGCACTTACAATTTGGGCGGTGAGGCCCAATACGTCTTCAGCCATGAGTGTGGTCCCAACAGATTATTCGGCGTCTCGTAACCTATTTATCCGCGCTTGGCTATATGTCGCCGAATCGAACTTAGCGGCGTTTGCCGATGAGCATTTTCGCGGGCATAATGCTCGCCTATCAAACGGGAGTGGTGAGTATGGAACTTGGTTTAAGCGGCAAAGTTGCATTGGTGACGGGCGCGAGCCGGGGCATTGGCGCCGCGATTTGCGCCGAACTTGCGCGCGAGGGGATGGATATTTGTCTCGTTGCCCGTGACGCCGGCGCGATGGCGGATGTGGTGGCGGGTATGAGTAATGCCGCCGTACAAACCCATGTCCACACCGCCGATTTGCGCGCGCCGGACGCGGCGCAAAAGGCGGTGGATGCGGCGATCGCCACGTTCGGGCGCCTGGATCTGATCGTCAACAATGCCGGGGCCACGAAGCGGGCCGATTTCTTCACTCTGACTGAAGATGACTGGCAGGACGGATTCGCGCTGAAATTCCATGGCTATGTGCGCATGACCCGCGCCGCCTGGCCGCATCTGCGCGCCACCAAAGGCTCGGTCGTGAATATCGTCGGAATCGGCGCGCGGGGCGGTTCGGCGGAGTTCACCATTGGCGGTTCCGTCAATGTCGCACTGCTGAATTTCACCAAGGCGATGGCGGATATCGGGATCGAGCAGGGGGTGCGCGTCAATGCGATCAATCCCGGTCTGATCGAAACGGATCGCTTTACCCGTAACGTTGAACGCACCATGCGGGAGCGTGGGATCGATCGCGATGCGGCGCTGTCATTCCTCCTTAGCGCGTCCCGCACGCGGCGAGTCGGGCGGCCCGATGAGATCGGGGCGCTGGTGGCATTCCTGGCTTCGGAGAAATCTGATTTCATGCAGGGTGCGATTGTGGATATCGACGGCGGCTCCAACCGCGCGCTGTAAGTAAAGGAAACCGGGCCATGACGTTCACCGAATCTGAAATCACCGCCCGTCTGGCGGATTACGTGGTGTCGTCACGGCCCGGAGACCTGCCCGATTCTGTTGGGCAGGAGGCTTTGCGGTCGCTTTTCAATATTATCGGTTGCACCATCGGCGGGGCCCGCCACGATATTGTCGATCGCGCGGATATGAGCCTCGGGCCATTCTCCGGCCCCTTACAGGCGACGTTATTCGCGCGTGGCCGGAAATCCGACATACTTCACGCAAGTTTGATCAATTGTCTGGCATCGAGCGTTTACAGCTTCGATGACACCCACGCGCAGGCGGTCGTGCATCCCGCCGGGCCGATCGCCGCGGCTGTGCTGGCTTTTGCTGAGATGCGGCCGGTGGCGGGGGCGGAGCTGTTGGCGGCCTTCGCGCTGGGGGTGGAGCTGGAATGCCGCCTGTGCAAGGGCATCTCGGTGCCGCCGGCGAAAGGGTCGATGGCCTGGTCCGGCACTGGCGTCACCGCCGGTTTCGGCGCCGCCGCGGCCATCGCGAAACTGATGCGGCTGGACATCACCGGCATGCGCCGCGCCATGGGAATCGCGCTGGCGCAGGCCGCCGGATTGCGGGCCATGCATGGCACCATGATGACCCCGATGATGCCGGCGCAGGCCGGGCAGTCGGGGTTGCGGGCCGCCTTGCTGGCCGAACGCGGTTTTACCGGCGGTCAGACGGCGCTGGAGGGGCGGTATGGCTTCCTCAGCGTGTTCTGCGAAACCCCCGATCTCGACGCGATTGCCGGCGGGCTGGGCAGCCGGTTCGAAATTCTGCGCAACACTTATAAGCCGTATCCCTGTGGCATCGTGATCCATCCGATCATCGATGCCTGTCTGCAATTGCGGCGGGAGAAAGGGATCGTCGCGAACGATATCGCCCATGTCGCGATCCAGGCCTCCGCGGGCACGATGGCGCTGTGCAACAACCGTAATCCTCAGGACGAAATGCAGGCCCATGTCAGCCTGCATCACTGGACCGCCGTAGCCTTCATTCGTGGCACCGCGCGGATTCAGGATCTGGACACCGAAACCGCGGTCAAAGACCCGGCTTTGATGGCGTTCCAGAATCGGGTGGAGGCCACGCTCAATCCCGCGATCGCCTCCGACTCAGCGGTTGTGACGCTCACGATGGCGGATGGTTCGGTGCATGAATGCCGGATCGAGCATGGTATCGGCAGCGCGTCGAACCCCATGAGCAACGCGGATCTGGAGCGGAAATTCGTCGATTTGTGCGAACCGGTGATCGGTGCGGCGCGGACGCGGGAATTGGTGGTGAAAACCTGGGGCGTGGCAGACCTGTCCGACGCCGGCGAACTGGCCCGCGCCGCCGCCTGATCGGCCGCTATTTCCCCATCGGGCGGCGTTTCCAAAGTTCCCACGGGCGGCCGACAAGGCCGTCATTGGCTTTGGTTGCCGCCGCGGCTTCCTCGGCGTTCAGGAATTGGGGCGTGCCGAGCTTCATCGCCTCCGCCTGGGTATGGGCGTTGACCTCGGTGTAGATCGCACGAAAGACAACATGGCGGATCGAGTGCGCGGCGGCGATCGAACCATGGCCGCGCATCAGGGCCACGGATTTCTTGCCGAGCGTCAGGGCCAGGGCGTGACCGAGCGCCGCGTTGCGGATCAGCATATCCGACGCCGGGCCTGCCGCGTCGCGGATTTCGAAGATTGGCGCGCCCTCTCCCAGGAAGCTCGCGATATGGTTCATCGGCCGCAGCGCGACGCCCGTGTCGGCGAAGGGAAGCACGCCCGGCGAATGGCTGTGCACGATAGCGGTCACGTCGGGGCGGAGCTTGTAGATCTCCCCATGAATAAACCGCTCAAGATACGAGGTCCGGCCGCGCGCATCGACGGGCGTGCTGTCGAGGTCGTATTCCATGATGTCATCGGCCGTGACCAGCGCCGGCGCCATGCTGCGCGACAGCAGATAGCGGCTGGGGTCCTTGTCGTGGCGCACGCTGATATGGCCGAAACCATCGACGACGCCCTGATCATAGAGGATGTGGTTGCCGGCCACGAGGTCCTCGATCAGCGCCGGGTCCGCCGGACCGGCCGATGCGGGGGCTGGTTGCGCCCAGGCGTTGCGGGTGGAGGCGGGGAGGGCAGCGGCAACGGCGCTGGCCAGCAGCATCCGGCGTCCGATTCCGTGCTTCTGGCCGCACAGACAGGTCATCATGGCGTTTTCCCTCCGGTTTGGTGGCCTTGATCGTAGGGGCGCGCGTGCGGTGGGTCGAGCGTTCAATCATGTGTCACGGGGCTGATGAAACGCGGAAAAGCCCGCGCTCCTTCCGGGGCGCGGGCTTTTGGTGGGAGGCCGGGATCAGCCGCCGGCTTTGACGGGGGCGGTGGTCGCGGGCGCGGTGCTGACTTTCGTATTGCCGGAAGGGGCGGGTGTCGCATCTTTCACTGCGGCTTTGTCCTTGCCGGCCTCTTTGCCCATCGGGGCGGTGGTCTTCGCGTCGTGCGCCACCGGCGCGGCCTCGGTCGTTCCGGTCGCGGGCTTGGCGGTCTTGCTGTCATGGCTGACGACAGCGGCGGAGCCGCTCTTCGCATCGGCCTTCATTTCGGTGCCCGTGGTGCCAACCGAAGCGCTGTTCGGCTGCGCATAGACGCTCACGGGGAGGATCGCGAGGCCGGCGGTGAAGAGGCCGGTGGTGGCGAGCGTCAGGAGGCGGTTCATGGTGGGTTTCCTTTCTGCCGGGGGAGGAGTTGGTTGCTCCCGGCTGAGAAGGATTAAGCCCCCGGATTGTGTTGGGATCGCGATGCGGGTGTGTCGGGATCGTGGCATTCATGCCGAATTAGCATTAATAATCTGTCATCCGGCGGACAGGTACTCGTGTCGATTCCCGCCGCCGCGGACAGAATAAACGCGGAAAAGCCCGCGCTCCTTCCGGGGCGCGGG
Source organism: uncultured Acetobacteraceae bacterium (assembly GCA_903900905.1). Lineage (GTDB taxonomy): Bacteria > Pseudomonadota > Alphaproteobacteria > Acetobacterales > Acetobacteraceae > Rhodopila. Next base: position 348 of record CAIUPC010000001.1, on the reverse strand, counting down.
CTTTTGGTGGGAGGCCGGGATCAGCCGCCGGCTTTGACCGGGGCGGTGGTCGCGGGCGCGGTGCTGACTTTCGTATTGCCAGAAGGGGCGGGGGTCGCGTCTTTCACCGCGGCCTTGTCCTTGCCGGCCTCTTTGCCCATCGGGGCCGTGGTCTTCGCGTCGTGCGCCACCGGCGCGGCCTTGGTCGTTCCGGTCGCGACGGAAGCGGGCTTGGCGGTCTTGCTGTCATGGCTGACGACAGCGGCGGAGCCAGTCTTCGCATCGGTCTTCATTTCGGTGCCCGTGGTGCCAACCGAAGCGCTGTTCGGCTGCGCATAGACGCTCACGGGGAGGATCGCGAGGCCGGCG